>WLOE01000033.1 GCA_009699465.1 Actinomycetota bacterium
ATTGGTGAAGTCACGGAAGTCCGTGGAACTGCAGGCCAGCTCACTCGCGTAGCGGCCATTAAGCCATTTGCGCGAATGTCTGCTTTGAGCATTGTTGGTGTGGTGGTGCGTCCACCGCGCACAGACCCGCGTGACTCAGTGTTGCCTGATCGACCAAAAGAAGACCTCAATCCAGTGCCAGCACCTACCTCAAGTGGCCCGGCAGGCCTGTTGGATGCAACACCTGCGCCATCACCTAAGGCTTCATGATGTGGGTTCGACAAGTCATTATTTTGGTAGCGATTTTTTTCATCGCCTTCCTGTTTCAAAATGCTTTCCTTGGGCGTCTTGGTTTGCCCGGTAGCACACCTGACTTGATTTTGGTTTCGGTAATTGCTGTGGCGTTGGCCTACGGCTACGAAATCGGAATGATGTATGGCTTCGCTGCGGGAATCTTGGTGGACTTGGCACCGTCAACCGAAGGAGTAATCGGTGTCAATGCGCTGCTGTTTATGGCTGCAGCATTTTTTGCTGGACGACTCCTTGATCCGCGTGATCGCACGGTGCCCCTGCTCATTGGGTTGACGGCCGCAATAGTGGGTGCGGTGATTTTGGCTCGGGGCGTGATCGATTCAATCCTTGGCCAGCCCACGGTGGTCTGGGGCAATATGGCTGGTCTGATCTTGAGCGGCGCGATCTACGCAGGATTACTCACGCCAATAGTCGTGATGCCAGTGGTGTGGGTGGTGAAGAAATTTACTCCTGAGGTTGCAGTGTGAGTGGCCGGGTGAGATTCAATGGAACCGCAGTGGCTCACCATGAGTCACAGTTCCAAGGTCGGAAATGCCAAGTGAATGGAGGCAGCTGTGCGTGATCGCTCAATGCTGCGTCTGATGGTGCTTGGAGTCTTGGTCTTTTCCCTTGTTCTGACCCTGTTTGCTCGCCTGTTTTACTTGCAGGTCATTGAATCCGCTAAGTATGAGTCAGCATCGGCGAACAATTCAGTGCGCGAAATCGTGCGACCTGCGGTGCGTGGTTTGATTCTTGATCAGGCAGGTCGCCCAATCGTTTCCAACCGCACCACCTTGGAAGTTACCGTAGATCGGGTTGCGCTTGCGCGTGAAAAGGATGATGGAGAGGCCGTACTCAATCGTCTTGCTCTGCTCCTTGGAACACCGGTGGAAAAAATCAATGATCGACTGAAAACATGTGGAGCAGAAGGAGCAAAGCCTCCTCCGGTGTGCTGGAACGGATCTGCGTATCAGCCGGTTCCGGTTGCCAATGGCATCGATCCTCAAACAGCGATCAACATCATGGAACGTTCAACCGATTTCACCGGTGTAACAGCGCAGTTGCATGCAAACCGGATTTATCCAGCTCCCTTTAACGTAAACGCTGCTCATATCCTTGGATACCTTGGCCCAGTAACGGAATCTCAGCTTGAGGCCCAAGGAAATTCTGATGCGTATGACAGATTGCGACGCACTGACATCGTTGGTCGTTCCGGATTAGAAGCGCAGTACGACGATGCGCTTCGGGGCAAACCGGAAGTGACTTCACTTGCGATTGATACTGCCGGGCATGTCACCGAAAAACTTGGCGAGAACGCAGCGACGCCTGGGAATTATCTTGTTTCGACGATTGATGCGCGTTTGCAATCCGTAGTTGAGTCACAATTAGTCAATGCAGTGCAGCGCGCACGCTCGCAGGGCTACCCGGGTAAGTCGGGTGCGGCAGTGGTGATTGATGTGACTAACGGCAATGTTTTGGCGATGGCGAGTTACCCCACGTATGACCCTGCGATTTGGGTTGGTGGTGTGACCAAGAAGCAATACGACGCACTGAAGAGTTCTGATTCACTTTCTTCAAATGCGATTCAAGGAACCTTTGCACCTGGTTCAACGTACAAAGTTGTGAGTACTGCTGCAGCGGGTAAGCAAGGTTTTAATCTTGGTGGATATTACGGCTGTCCTGAGCAGTACAAGGCTGGTAACCAAACCTTCCGCAACTTCGAATCCCATGGCTACGGCACGATTTCACTAGCCCGCGCGCTTGAAGTGTCATGCAACACCGTGTTCTACGGCATTGCCGACACCATGTGGAAGCGCGGTGGCGGCTTAGATGCAGATCGCACCGCACCAGACCCAATTGCAAACATGGCAAAGTCTTTTGGACTTGGAACGAAAACTGGTGTTGACCTCCCAGGTGAATCAAGCGGCCGAGTTGCAAGTCGTTTATTTAAAGCCGAGAACTGGGATGCCAAGAAAGATAGTTGGTGTGCCAACGCGCTTGATGGATATTCGGAAACACGTAAAACCAATGCGAAGCTCGCTGATTTCTACACAGCGCTCGATAAAGAAAACTGTGCGGATGGTTTCCGTTGGCGCGAAGGCGATGCCTTGAACGCAGCAATTGGGCAGGGCGACACATCGGTAACGCCACTACAAATGGCGATGGTGTATTCCGCAATTGCTAATGGCGGCACGGTTTATCAGCCACGAGTTGTGAAGGGCATCATTGGCCCAGAAGGCAAGGTGGTTAAGAACTTCACACCAGAAGTGAAATCGACGGTGGCCGCTTCGAAGTCAACGCTCGCGTTCTTGCAGCGTGCACTACCTGGTGTCACCTTGCGCGGTTCCGGCGAAACACCATTTGCCGGCTTCCCACTCGGACAGATCCCAATTGCTTCGAAAACCGGTTCGGCGCAGGTGACCGGTAACAAGGTTTCAACCTCGTGGTTTGCATCGTTTGCTCCCGCGAATAATCCGAAGTACGCAGTTGTCATGATGGTGACTGAAGGTGGAACTGGTTCAAAAACTTCCGGTCCAAGTGTGCGTAAGATTTACGAAGCTTTGTTCGGGGTGAATGGTCGATCAGTGAATCCAGCAAGAAGTGTGTTGGTTGGTGGGGCGCCAAAACTTGATCTACCTAAGGTTCGTTCAGATGGAACCCCAGTGGCTCCTAAGGGTAAAAACTCTGGAGTGCGCGGATGAGTTTCTTCACAACCATGAGATCAAGTGATCAGCAGTCATTCCCATCTCGAAAGGGCGGGGATTACATCCGCGACCTGGACTGGGTACTCCTTGCCGCCGCAGGCGCAGCAACGGTCATGGGTTCGTTGTTGGTGTGGTCAGCCAGTCGTGCTGACCTAGCATCACCAACCGATCCCCAGTCCTATCTTAAGAAGCACTTGATCAACGTGGTGCTCGCACTCATATTGGGTTTCATTGCGTCAAGGCTTGATCACCGCTGGCTGCGCGCCTACACCCCGGTGATTTATGTGATCTCGGTGTTTTCGCTGTTGTTGCCCTTCGTCCCAGGGCTCGGCACAAAAATTGCTGGTGCACAGGCGTGGATTCAATTACCCGGTGGCTTCACGATTCAGCCGTCTGAATTTATGAAAATTGCGGTCATTTTGATGATGGCGGTAATCCTGGCGGAGAAAGATCGAGTTACCGAAGAACCAAAAGATAAAGACGTGCGGCTGGCACTCATTGTTGCCGTCCTTCCACTGCTCATTATCTTGATGCAGAACGACACCGGCAGTGTGCTGATCTTGGGTTCGGTGACAGTAGCTGTTATTGCAGTGAGTGGTGCGAGAACAACGTGGGTTGTCGGGCTGCTGGTCAGTACGGTCGTGGGAATTTTGTTGGCGATCCAATTAGGGCTGCTCAAGCAATACCAAGTGGATCGATTGACATCGTTTATCAATCCAACCGCTGATGCCAGCAGCATTGCGTACAACTCCACTCAGGCAAGAATTGCCATTGGCGGTGGTGGCTGGTTTGGATTTGGGTTATTCCATGGCCCACAAACCCAAGGAAGATTTGTACCGGTGAATGAGAGTGACTTCATTTTCACTGTGGCGGGTGAGGAGTTGGGCTTTATTGGTGCCGCTATTTTGATTCTTCTGCTGGGAATTGTGCTGTGGCGGGCTGTCATGATCGCGATGAAGGCTGACGACATGTACGGCCGTCTGGTCGCCACCGGCATCGTTGCGTGGTTGGCCTTCCAGATGTTTGAAAATATGGGCATGGCCTTAGGCATCATGCCGATCACCGGCGTTCCCTTGCCCTTTGTTTCGGCCGGAGGCACGTCGATGATGGCCACCTGGATAGCAATCGGCTTATTGGAGAACATACGTCTTCATAGCCAGCAGCAATTGCCCTAGCGTCACAGCCCGTAGACTGCGCCTGTGACTGTTATGGATGCTCGTGTCAAAGGTGCTTCGATTTTTCATGAGATCGAAGCGCTCCTTCCCATGGTCTCTAAGCCGATCCAGTACGTAGGTGGCGAGCTCAACGCGGTAGTCAAGCCATGGGAAGACGCTGAGGTGCGCTGGGCGATCATGTACCCAGACGCATATGAAGTCGGTGCCCCCAATCAGGGCGTACAGATCCTGTATGAAGTCATCAACGAACTCCCAAATGCACTTGCTGAACGTACGTATTCCATTTGGCCGGATTTAGAAAAGTTGATGCGCGAAGCAGGAGTTCCGCAATTCACGGTTGATGCACACCGTTCCGTGGGCGATTTCGATCTCTTCGGTTTGTCGTTCTCAACCGAGCTCGGTTACACCAACATGCTCACCGCAATTGATCTTGCGGGCATTCCAGTATTCGCGAAAGATCGCACCAGCGATCACCCAGTGGTGATCGCTGGTGGGCACGCAGCATTCAACCCAGAGCCAATTGCTGATTTCATCGATGCCGCCGTTATCGGTGATGGTGAAGAAGCAGTGTTAAAGCTCACTGAACTTGTGCAGCAATGGAAGCGCGACGGTCAACCCGGTGGCCGTGATGGTTTGTTGCTTTCCATCGCGACATCCGGAGTTGCATACGTACCCAAGTTTTATGACGTTTCGTATTTGCCTGATGGTCGAATCCAGCGTGTGGTTCCAACCAATCCTGACGTTCCATGGCGCGTTGCGAAGCACACGCTGATGGATCTTGATGCCTGGCCTTACCCAAAGGCGCCGCTTGTTCCACTGGCGGAAACCGTGCATGAGCGCATGAGCGTGGAAATTTTCCGTGGGTGCACCCGTGGCTGCCGCTTCTGTCAGGCGGGCATGATCACCCGGCCAGTTCGCGAACGCAGTATCTCCACCGTTGCTGAGATGATCGACAACGGTTTGTGCAAGACGGGCTACCAGGAAATTGGCCTGCTGTCGCTCTCGAGTGCCGATCACTCTGAAATTGCCGAGATGTCAAAAGCACTTGCTGACCGTTACGAAGGCGATCAGACCTCACTTTCGCTGCCAAGTACTCGTGTCGATGCCTTCAACATCGATTTAGCCAATGAGCTTTCGCGCAATGGTCGACGCAGTGGTTTGACCTTCGCGCCTGAAGGTGGCAGCGAGCGCATGCGCAATGTCATCAACAAGCAGGTCACCGAAGAAGATCTCATTCGAACAGTGTCTACGGCGTATGGCGCAGGATGGCGTCAAGTGAAGTTGTACTTCATGTGTGGCCTCCCAACAGAAACCGATGAAGACGTGCTGCAAATTGCTGCGCTTGCTCGCGAAGTGATTCGTGCTGGCCGCGAAGCCGCAGGTACCAAAGATATTCGTTGCACAATCTCCATTGGTGGCTTTATTCCCAAGCCACATACGCCATTCCAATGGGCTGCTCAACTTGATCACGAAACCACGGATGCACGCCTGCGTAAATTAAAGGAAGCCATTCGCGCCGATAAGCAATTCGGTAAGGCCATTGGCATGCGATATCACGACGGCAAGCCTGGAATTGTTGAAGGTTTGCTCTCCCGTGGCGATCGCCGTGTAGGCAAAGTCATTCATCAAGCGTGGCTTGATGGTGCGCGCTTTGATGGTTGGAGCGAACACTTCTCTTATGACCGTTGGATGAGTGCTGCTGAAGTCGCACTCGCAGATGAAGTCATCAACGTCGATTGGTACACCATTCGCGAACGTCAACAAACTGAAGTATTGCCATGGGATCACATTGATTCTGGGCTTGATTCAGAGTGGCTGTGGGAAGACTGGCAAGCTGCAATTGCTGAAACAGGTGTTGGCGATTGTCGCTGGACGCCGTGTTCCGACTGTGGCGTGTGCGATCAAATGGGTACAGACATTCAGGTTGGCCCAACGGGTGTGACTGTTCTTCCGATGCCAATCGTTCGGCCAAGCGTGGTGAACTAGGTGGCACGTACTGCCCCGGTACGCGATTTCGCTCCGACAGTTCAAAAGTTGCGATTGAAGTACGCCAAGCGCGGTCGTTTGCGGTTTTCTTCACATCGAGATTTTCAGCGGGCTTTTGAGCGCGCCCTTCGTCGAGCCAATGTGCCGATTGCGTTCAGCACGGGATTCTCACCACATCCAAAGGTTTCCTATAACAACGCGGCTCCCACAGGTACGGCCAGTGAGGCTGAGTACATCGAGATTGGTGTCACGGTTGAGTGCGATCCGGATCGCATTCGCCTAGCTCTGGATGAAGCGCTGCCACCTGGCCTAGACATTGTGGATGCCGTGGTGTCAAACACGCCCGACTTTGCAGCTCGTCTTGAAGCCAGCGAGTGGCACTTGGAGTTTCCTGGCGTGAGTACCGAGGATCTGACCAAGGCCGTTGCGCTGTTCATGGGGGCCAGTGAAGTCCTCGTGGAACGCCTTATGAAGACCGGAATTCGCACCTTTGACGCCCGATCAGCTGTGGTCAACGCCCAGATCCTCCAGGAAGCGCGGACCCCGGGCGCTCCAGAGTGTGCGATACTCACCTTGGTTGTTCGGCATAGCACTCCCGCTGTACGACCTGACGATGTTCTTGCCGCGCTGCGGCGAGTGGCTGACCTCGTGCCGCCCACCCCTGTAAGGGTGACCCGGCTGGCGCAGGGACCACTTGCCCCCGATGGCCAAGGCGTAGGAGACCCCTTCGCCCTTGACCGCGGTTAGCGAGAGCCAAGAACCACATGGCTTTGTGTGTCGCCCTCGGGTGAACACACCTGATTGGCGAATTTCATTTGCCACCGAAGGAGACTCGACCCAATGGTCGACAACGAAAACCCCAATACCGCCGAAACTGATAGCCCAGCTCCACGCACCCGTCGCCGGGCAGCTAGTCGCCCAGCTGGACCTCCCGTTGAAGTTGAAGGTGTGAGCCAGGCTGCACCAGTGAAGACTGCGGCCAAGAAAGCGACCCGGGCTCCGCGCAAAGCTAAGGCGCAGGCTCCTGAAATTGCAGCTGAGGTAGCTGCCGTAGTACAGGCACCAGAACAGGCTCCTGCCAAGGCACCCAAGGGAACTCGCGCACCCATTGCTGCCGCTTTTGTAGCGCCAGTATTTATTGCGCCCGAGCCGGTTGTCAGCGTTGAAGGAGAAAAGCCAAAGAAGTCTTCGAATAGCCGCAAAGCCAAGGCCAAGCCAGTTGAGGCTTCGGTAGATGAGACACCTGATTCATCTTCAACAGACGATGACTCAAGTGGTGAATCCAATGGCGAAGGTGAAGAACTCGGCCAAGACGGTCAACCACGTCGGCGTCGTCGTCGTGGGGGCCGCGGTCGTCGTAAGCGCACCGGTGAAGGCAATGAAGAGTCAGCAGACGAATCTGATGAGTCAGAAGAATCAGGTACAGAGTCTGAAGAAGATGCTGACGCAATAGAAGGTGAAACAGAAGAGCAGGCAGCTTCTCGTCGTCGTCGCCGTCGTCGACGTCGTGGAAATGATGATCTTGAACCGTCGCCTGATGATCCACCAAACACGGTGGTCAAGGTTCGCGAGCCGCGTGCCAAGGGTGATGACGTTTCTTCAATGCGCGGATCAACGCGTCTTGAAGCCAAAAAGCAGCGCCGCCGTGAAGGCCGCGAAGCCGGACGTCGTCGTCCGCCAATTTTGACTGAGTCTGAATTCCTGGCTCGTCGCGAGGCGGTCAATCGTGTGATGGTTGTTCGCCAAAATGGCGATCGCACCCAGATTGCAGTGCTTGAAGATGGCGTGCTTGTTGAGCATTACGTCACGCGTGGATCTTCAGGATCACTTGTTGGCAACGTCTACTTAGGCCGCGTACAAAATGTGCTTCCAAGTATGGAAGCGGCATTCGTAGATATTGGTCGCGGACGCAACGCTGTGTTGTACGCCGGCGAAGTGAACTGGGATGCAGCTGGCCTAGAAGGTCAACCAAAGCGCATTGAACTTGCAATGAAGTCGGGCGATCCCGTGCTTGTGCAGATCACCAAAGATCCTGTTGGGCAAAAGGGTGCACGGCTGACGAGTCAGGTTTCCTTGCCTGGTCGTTTCTTGGTCTACGTGCCAGATGGTTCGATGACCGGTATTAGTCGCAAACTTCCTGACACTGAGCGTTCACGCCTCAAGAGCATCTTGAAGCGCGTTATGCCAGAAGAAGCTGGTGTGATTGTTCGTACTGCTGCAGAAGGTGCTCCTGAAGAAGCACTTGTGCAAGATGTTGAGCGTTTAAAGGCGCAATGGGCTGACATCAGTACGCGAGTTGAAAATGCGACTCCACCAACGCTGCTTTACGGAGAACCTGATCTTGCTATCAAGGTTGTTCGCGATATTTTTAATGAAGACGTGAACAAAATGGTTGTTGCAGGTGGAGACGCTTGGGCAACATTGCAGGAGTACGTCACTGCAGTTGCTCCGGATCTTGCTGATCGTCTTGAGCATCACGTTGGGAACACCGACGTTTTCGCTGAATACCGCATCGATGAGCAGCTCGCAAAAGCGCTTGATCGCAAGGTATGGCTGCCTTCTGGTGGCTCACTTGTCATTGACCGCACTGAAGCAATGACTGTTGTCGACGTCAACACCGGTAAGTTCACTGGTCAAGGTGGCAACCTCGAACAAACGGTTACCAGCAACAACCTTGAAGCTGCAGAAGAAATCGTTCGTCAACTTCGCCTTCGCGATATCGGTGGCATCATCGTTGTTGACTTCATCGACATGGTGTTGGAAAGCAACCGTGATTTGGTGTTGCGTCGACTCGTTGAATGCTTAGGGCGCGATCGGACCAAGCACCAGGTTGCTGAAGTGACCAGTCTTGGATTGGTCCAGATGACACGTAAGCGCATTGGTTCGGGATTGATTGAATCCTTCTCAACCAACTGCGAAACCTGTAATGGTCGTGGCATCAAAGTGAACCTGCATGAGCATGATCATGTGGAATCACCAAAGAATCGTCGTCCGGCAAATGCTGTTGATCCAGCCGATGTTGCAGCGCGTATGGTTGTGCATATGGAACCCGAAGACGACGTAGCAATGGAAGCAATCGAAGCGATTAAAGCTGAAGCACATGCGGAAGCTGCAGCAGATGAAGAAACCTATGAAGTAGTTGCGCATGCTGTTGCAGTTGATAGTGACTCCGCGGACGCGTAATGACCTCGACTGAACGCGAACTCCTCATTGACGATGTCAATGGAGTTCGCGTTTTGTCATTGAATAGGCCCGATCGTCTCAATGCATTCACGTCGAGTGCCTATTTCGGATTAGCTCAAGCGCTTGATGACGCTGCGGCTGATGAATCAGTGCAGGTGATTTTGCTCAAGGGTGAAGGTCGCGGGTATTGCGCAGGTGTGGATCTCTTTGCGTTAGCCGAAGAAGATAGCGAGTTATTTAGTCGCGGCATCAAAGCCGTTGTGCTCGCGCTTGCTAGCTTCCCTAAACCCATCGTTGCTGCCGTGCACGGAGCGATTGTGGGCTTTGGTGCCACGATGTTGCTGCACGTTGATGTCGTACTCACTGCCGATGATGCGCGGTGGCGTTTTCCCTTCACAGAACTTGGTACCGGCCCAGAAGCTGGCAGTTCCTTCATGTTGCCAAAGATCGTGGGCGAGCGTCGAGCAGCAGAGCTCCTGATGACCTCGCGCTGGGTCAGTGGCAAGGAGGCCGCTGAGCTTGGATTGGCCACCGATTCGGTGCCAGCTGATCAGGTGCACTCGATGGGCCAGCTGGTTGCGGAGAAGCTCACCACGCTCAAAGGGGCAGCCCTCATGGAGACCAAGGCGCTGATGCGTCGTGGGTGGGCCCAAGAAATCGCCGAAGCCATCGACCGAGAGACTGCGGTCGCTGGGGAAATTGGCCGCAAACTTGGCGGCGGCGGCTTCGCCTGGAGCGCCAAGCAGGGGTCAGTTTGACCCATTGAGTGCCTCTTGCGTACTCTTAGGACCCGGACATTTTTGTCCGTGTGAGTTTCAGGTTCGAAACTGCAGAATTACGAGGTAGGAGTACGTGGTGTACGCGATTGTGCGCGCTGGCGGCCGTCAGGAAAAGGTCGCAGTTGGCGACGTTGTAGTGCTGGACCGGGTAGCCGGAGCCCCAGGCACCTCTGTTGCTCTGCCCTGCTTACTTATGGTTGATGGAACGTCGGTTACGACCGATTCCGCAGCACTTGCCAAGATCAAGGTTTCGGCCGAGATCATTGAGCACAAGCGCGGGCCAAAGATCGACATCTTGAAGTACAAGAACAAGACCGGTTACCGCCGCCGTCAGGGCCACCGTCAGGAGCTCACTGCGGTCAAGGTCACCGAAATCGCGACCGGGAAGTAGTGAACTGACATGGCATCCAAAAAGGGCGTATCCAGTACCCGTAACGGCCGCGACTCCAACTCACAGCGACTTGGTGTCAAGCGCTTTGGTGGGCAAGAAGTCAACGCAGGCGAAATCATCGTTCGCCAGCGCGGCACCCACTTCCACCCGGGCAACAATGTTGGCCGCGGCAAGGACGACACGTTGTTTGCACTTTCAGCAGGCCGCGTTGAGTTCGGTTCACATCGCGGTCGTCGCGTCGTGAACATCCTCGCGCAGTAGCTTCGCACTTCGCGCAGTACCAATTTTCGAACGAGGCGAGCTACGGCTCGCCTCGTTTGTCTTTGGTCCCAAGGGGCCACATACGTAAGGATCAGCTATGACCACCTTCGTCGATCGCGTGCAGTTGTACGCGCAGGCGGGCGATGGTGGCAATGGCTGCGCATCGATTCTGCGTGAGAAGTTCAAGCCCCTAGGCGGTCCAGATGGCGGCAACGGTGGCAAGGGTGGCGACATCATTCTTGAAGTCGACCCGCAGGTCACCACACTGCTTGAGTTCCATCACCGCCCGCATCAAAAAGCCACGAATGGCAAGCCAGGTGCTGGCAATAACCGTCATGGTGCCCAGGGCAAAGACGTTGTCCTAAAGGTGCCATCAGGTACCGTCGTCACCACCCAAAGCGGCATGATCTTGGCCGACCTCGTTGGCGCAGGGATGTCGTATGTGTTGGCCCAAGGTGGCCGTGGCGGTCTTGGTAACGCAGCGCTTTCAAGTCCGCGTCGCAAGGCTCCTGGCTTTGCATTGATTGGCGAACCAGGCGATAACCGCGATGTTGTTCTTGAACTCAAAACAGTTGCTGACGTTGCCTTGGTTGGTTTCCCAAGCGCCGGTAAGTCCAGCATGATCGCTGCGTTTAGTGCTGCTCGCCCAAAAATCGCTGACTACCCATTCACCACCTTGGTGCCAAACCTTGGTGTGGTGACCGCGGGCGACACGATTTTCACCGTTGCTGACGTTCCCGGTTTGATCCCAGGCGCAAGCCAGGGCAAAGGTCTAGGTCTGGAATTCCTTCGTCACGTTGAACGCTGCAGTGTGTTGGTGCATGTGCTTGATGCTGCCACGTTGGAGCCAGGTCGCGATCCGCTTGATGATCTTGACGCTATTGAGAAAGAACTTGAGTTGTACGGCGGTCTTGCAGATCGACCACGCATTGTTGCGATCAACAAGATTGATATCCCTGATGGACGCACAATGGCTGAGCTCGTTCGACCAAGTTTGGTTGGTCGCGGGTACGCGGTTTATGAAGTGTCGGCAGCTACCCATGAAGGTTTGCGTGAGCTCACGTATGCAATGGCAGCGTTGGTTGCTCAGGCCCGTGCAGCAGTGGTGCATGAGATTGCTCCTCGAATTGTTATTAGCCCACGCGCTGTGAACGAAGAAGAGTTCACAGTTGTGCAGGAAATCGATGGTTTCCGAGTTCGTGGCGCGCGACCAGAGCGCTGGGTTCGCCAGACTGACTTCAGCAACGACGAGGCCGTGGGTTACCTTGGTGATCGCCTGGCCCGCCTTGGCGTGGAAGCAGAACTCATTGATCAGGGCGCAAAGCCTGGTGTTGCCGTGATGATCGGTTCAGAAGAAAATGCCGTTGTGTTCGACTGGCATCCTTCAATTCAGGCCAATACCCGTTCAGAAGCCTCGCCACGTGGCACCGATGTGCGTGTACATCTGGGCGAACGTCAACGTAATGAGGACAATAGCGTTTATGACGACTGAGGTTCGAAGCGCGATTGCATCGGCATCGCGCATTGTCGTCAAGGTGGGTTCATCTTCACTAACCCGCCGCGATGGTGGCATCAATGAAGAAGCCATTACGAACTTGGTTGAACAGTTAGCCAAACGCCGCGCACTTGGACATCAAGTTGTTCTCGTATCAAGTGGGTCGATCGCAGCAGGATTCCCAGTACTCGGATTAGCGTCTCGTCCTCGAGACCTCGCCACCCAACAAGCCGCCGCAAGCGTTGGCCAGGGCATGCTTATTGCGCAGTACTCAGCCGCCTTTGCCGAGTTTGGACTCACTGTTGGTCAAGTACTACTCACTGCTGAAGATGTCACTCGCCGTGCGCACTATGGCAATGCGCAGCGCACTTTGTTCCGCTTACTTGAACTTGGTGTTGTGCCAATCGTTAATGAAAACGACACCGTAGCTACTGAAGAAATTCGCGTTGGGGATAACGATCGTCTCGCTGCATTAGTAGCGCATGTTGTTCAAGCGGACGCATTAATTCTCTTGTCAGATGTAGATGGCTTGTATGACGGGCCACCATCGCAAGGCGGTGCCATGCTTATCTCTTCGGTGAAATCAGCTGACGATCTCCACAGTCTGAACATCGGTGGCACAGGTGATGCAGGCATCGGCTCTGGTGGCATGTCTTCAAAAGTCGAAGCCGCGAATATTGCCACCTCTGCTGGGATTCCGGTGCTGTTGACCTCTGCAGTTCTTGTTGCCCAAGCACTCGGTGACGCCCAGATAGGTACGGCCTTTGCTCCAACGGGCGAGCGTTCGTCAACGCGACTGCTGTGGCTGGAGCACGCCACCACTGGTACGGGTCGACTACATCTCGATGCAGGGGCTGCGCAGGCAGTAACGCAGCGTGGATCCTCGCTCCTTCCTGCAGGGATCACGGCAGTGGAGGGTGACTTCTCCGCCGGCGATCCTGTGGACCTGATTGACCATGAGGGCAATGCCATCGCTCGTGGTTTGGTGAATTTTGATTCCAGTGAGATCCCAGCGTTACTTGGTCGTTCAACGAAGGAGCTCGCACGGGAGCTCGGTCCCGCTTATGAGCGTGAGGTTGTGCACCGCGATGACCTGGTCCTTCTTCGACACTAAGGCCTGCATGTGCCTGGCTGTGGATCGTTAGGCTTGGACTCATGTCTGATGAACGCGAACAGGTCCTTGAAGTAGCGCGCCGGGGGCGGGCTGTTGCCAATCAAGTTCGCCAGCTCACTCGCCAAGATAAAGATGCAGCTATCTTGGCAATTGCTGATGCTCTTGATGCACGCACGCCAGAGATTGTTGAGGCGAATAATGTTGACGTTGCTCGCGCAAAAGAGGCTGGAACCCCTGTTGGCATTATCGATCGCTTGACTTTGACTCAAAGCCGCGTTGCAGCGATTGCTGATGCTCTTCGCGAAGTTGCCGCGTTGCCGGATCCTTGCGGTGAAGTGGTGCGTGGTTACACCCTGCCTAATGGTTTGCAGATTCGCCAGGTGCGAGTGCCTATGGGTGTGGTGGGCATGATTTATGAAGCGCGCCCAAACGTGACAGTTGATGCTGCAGGTTTGTGTTTGAAGAGCGGGAACGTTGCGCTGTTACGTGGTTCGTCATCTGCTGCAACCACAAACGCGGCTCTCGTAGAGATCATGCGTGATGCAATCATTGCGCGAGGGATTCCGGCTGATGCGATTCAACTTGTGCCAGGGCTTACCCATGAATCGACGAAGCATTTGATGACTGCACGAGGATTAGTTGATGTACTGATCCCTCGCGGTGGTGCAGCGTTGATTAACAACGTTGTTGAGAATTCAACTGTGCCAGTTATTGAAACAGGCGTAGGTAACTGCCACGTCTACATCGACAAAGATGCTGACATTCAAAAGGCAATCAACATCATCGTGAATAGTAAGGTGCAGCGCCCAAGTGTGTGCAACGCAGCTGAAACCTTGCTCGTTCACAAAGATCTTGCTGATGTCTTCCTGCCATTGGCTGCAGCAGTACTGCACCAAAATGGTGTGACCTTGCACGCCGACCAACGTGCTTATGACCTCACAGTTGGCACCGGGATAGCAGTGGAGCACGCAACTGATGAGGATTGGGCTGCCGAGTACCTCACCTTGGATCTGGCCGCAGGTGTGGTGGATTCCATTGACGAAGCTATTGCGCATATCCAGCGCTGGAGTTCAGGTCACACGGAATCCATCGTGACCGATAGTCAGGCGTCAGCTGCGAAATTTGTGGCTGGAATTGATTCGGCTGCCATCATGATCAATGCCTCCACTCGATTCACCGATGGCGGAGAATTTGGGTTTGGGGCTGAAATTGGCATCTCCACCCAGAAATTGCATGCTCGCGGCCCCATGGGATTGGCTGAATTGACCACCACGACCTACGTAGTGACGGGCGAGGGACACATCCGCGGCTAGGAGTCGCTAAAGTGGGGTTGCTCGCGTTAACTTCGGAAAGGTTTTGTCATGGGTGCGCTCGTAACCTCAAGTGTTCTCGCCAATGAGGCAGCAGCTCATAGCGATCAGATCTCTCCTTACTACTTTGGCTTGTTCACCTTCGTGGCTCTCGGTGCCCTACTCGTGGTCACGATGATGCTCAAGGTCGACAAATAAGTCTCATGACTTCCCGGCGCCTCGGCGTCTTTGGCGGCACCTTTGACCCGATTCACTCCGGGCACCTCATTGCCGCCGCATCCGTTCGCAATGCTCTTGAACTCGAACAGGTGATTTTCGTGCCCACAGGGCATTCATGGCACAAAATTCCAGGTCCGCTCGCGCCGTCTATGGATCGATTGGCGATGGTCGATCTTGCCCTTGCCGACTACGAGAACTTCACGTCGTCGGCCGTTGATATCAATCGACTCGGCCCCACCTACACGATTGACACACTCACAGATCTCCAAGGGCAGTACGCGCAGGAATTTATTGACGACCAGTTCACGTGGTTCTTCATCACGGGAGCTGACGCACTCGCCGAATTTCCGAGTTGGAAAGAGCCTGAAGAGATTTTGGCCAGGGCGCAAATAGTGGGTGTAAGCCGGCCTGGATTCACCGTTGCTCCGGGGCCACTCCTCAGTGGACATTCAATTGTGATCGAAGCGCCCACTCCGGATATTTCTTCCAGTGATATTCGCCAACGAGTGCGCGAAGGTCGAACCATCGAGGGCTTACTTCCAATTGTGGTCGCGCAGTACATCGACACTCACGGTCTCTACCGAGATACGCCAGTGGGATTGTGATGCCACAACATCAATCACATGCGCGGCGCTGGATCATTCTGCTCGTTGTCGTTGTCATCATCGCAGCAGGCGCAGTGCTCTCTTCAGTACTTGGCAATGCTGCATCACCCGTTGGTAAGCCAACCGCCTCACCAAGACCTTCTGCAACAACTCCGACGGTAAAACCAATAGTCAAGCCGCAGCGCACCTTGCTCATTCAAGTGCGTGATGACGATCGGCGCGTGATTTATTCAGGGCTCATTGCCACAAGTTTTGGCACCACTCATGGCGCCAGAATGCAATTACCTGCAGGGCTGCTCGTGCCTATTCCGGCGTGGGTGCCATTGCGCCTGACTGGTGATGCCAATGACACATTGCAAAGCCAACATGCCATTGAAGAGTTGCTCGGTGTTGATGTTGATATTTCACTGGTGTTTGATCGCTTGGCGCTGAGTGGTCTCTACGACGCGACTTTGGTTCCCTTGATTGCGCAAGAGGCGAAGGCATCCTCCGATATCAACCAATGGATC
>WLOE01000034.1 GCA_009699465.1 Actinomycetota bacterium
CTCAATGTGATGAAGCAAGCGACTGAGCAAGGTTTAGATCCAATCGCAGCGGTAATGGGAGCTTGAGATGGCTGATCCAAAGGGATTCCTCAATGTTGGTCGTACGACACCAACGCGTCGTCCAGTAGATATTCGCTTGCAAGACTGGCGTGAGGTCTACGAAGAGTTCGGCACCGAAAATGTGGAGAAGCAAGCCAGTCGGTGCATGGATTGCGGTATTCCGTTCTGCAACAACGGATGCCCTCTTGGCAACCTCATCCCTGAGTGGAATGACTTGGTCTATCGTCAGGATTGGGAAGTTGCTATTGAACGTTTGCACGCAACCAATAACTTCCCAGAATTCACTGGGCGGTTGTGTCCTGCACCTTGTGAAACTGCATGTGTGCTTGGCATCAACCAAGATCCTGTCACCATCAAGCAGGTAGAGGTCTCGATCATTGAAAAGGCCTTCGAAGAAGGTTGGGTTGTAGCTCAAGTTCCTGAGCGCGTCAGCGGCCGTACGGTTGCTGTTGTGGGTTCAGGTCCCGCGGGTCTTGCAACAGCTCAGCAACTTGCGCGTGCAGGTCATACGGTTGCCGT
Organism: Actinomycetota bacterium; assembly: GCA_009699465.1. Classification (GTDB taxonomy): domain Bacteria; phylum Actinomycetota; class Actinomycetes; order S36-B12; family S36-B12; genus UBA11398. The sequence continues at coordinate 580 of WLOE01000034.1, forward strand.
GTACGAACGTGATGATCGCATCGGGGGTTTGCTGCGATATGGCATCCCGGAGTTCAAGATGGAAAAGAGCATTCTTGATCGTCGTCTTGCACAGATGGAAGAAGAAGGCGTGCGTTTCCGCCCAGGTGTTGAGATTGGTATTGACGTTACTGGTCAGGACTTGCGCAAGCGGTATGACGCAGTAGTCATCGCTATTGGCGCGACCAAGTGGCGCGATCTTCCTGTTCCTGGCCGCGAACTCAAGGGCATTTACCAGGCTATGGAAGTACTTCCACTTGCTAACCGCGTACAAGAAGGCGACCTCGAGGCATCACCACTTGATGTTGCGGGCAAGCACGTGGTGATTATTGGTGGCGGTGACACCGGTGCTGACTGCTTGGGTACTTCACATCGTCAAGGTGCGGCATCAGTGACGCAGTTAGAAATTCTTCCAACACCACCTTCTGCGCGACCTGATTCTCAGCCTTGGCCGACTTATCCAATGACGTACCGCACTTCTAGTGCTCATGAAGAAGGTGGCGAGCGTTTGTTTGCTGTCTCGACCACGCACTTTGTTGACGATGGCAATGGCAACGTCAAGGGATTGGCGCTGGTTGAAGTTGAACAATTTGATGGCGGCTTCCGTCCGGTTGCAGGTTCTGAGCGCGAAATTCCTGCCGATGTGGTCATGTTGGCAATGGGCTTCACTGGCCCTGAGGTGGATGCCATTGCTGATCAGTTCGAACTCAAGGTCGATGGCCGAGGAAATCTCGAGCGCGATGCCAAGTACGCCACTGAGGTTGAGGGCGTATTTGTGGCCGGCGATGCTGGTCGTGGACAGTCATTGATCGTGTGGGCAATCGCTGAAGGCCGCGCTGCTGCTGCGGCTGTGGATGAATTCCTCACTGGAAGCACCGCCCTGCCGGCACCGATTCCATCAACAGCACGCCAGCTACTGGTCTAGTTCTCCACCTCGAATGGGCTGCAGGGCAGACCCTGTGGCCCCTTCGGATTTATCACCACGAACGCCCGCCGATGACACCGTTTACACCCTCATGCCGGTAAGGTAAGCCTTATGCGTCGCGCGAAGATTGTCGCCACAATGGGTCCAGCTACTGCTGAATTGGACGCACTGCGTGGCCTGATTGCTGCGGGCATGGATGTGGCCCGCTTGAACCTCTCGCACGGCACTCACGAGCAGCATGCACAGCAGTACGCCCTCATTCGCCAGGCTGCCGATGAATCAGGACGGGCCGTTGGCATTTTGGCGGATCTTCAGGGTCCCAAAATTCGGTTAGGTAAGTTCGCATCAGGTCCGGTTTTGCTCAACGTGGGTGATGAATTCATCGTCACCACTGAGGACGTTCCTGGCGATGCGCAGATGGTTGGCACGACCTATAAAGACTTGCCGCAAGATGTGAAGCCTGGCGACTTCGTGCTTGTTGACGATGGCCGTATCGCCCTTGAAGTCGTGCGAGTTGATGGCCCGCGTGTGGTCACTGTGGTCAAAGAAGGTGGTCGAGTTTCTGATAACAAGGGATTCAATCTGCCCGGAGCGGCAATGAGCGTGCCGGCATTGTCAGATAAAGATCGCGATGATCTTCGTTGGGCCTTGCGCATTGGTTGCGATATCATCGCGTTGTCCTTCGTTCGCAGTGCGGCTGATCTTGACGATGTGCACACGATCATGGCTGAAGAAGGTGTGCGGTTGCCTGTCCTAGCGAAGGTAGAAAAGCCGCAAGCCGTTGAGAATCTGCAGGAAATCATTGATGCCTTCGACGGTGTGATGGTTGCCCGCGGTGATCTTGGTGTGGAGCTCCCTTTGGAGCAGGTGCCGTTAGTGCAAAAGCGGGCAATCCATATGTGTCGTGAAGCTGGAAAGCCCGTCATCGTGGCAACGCAAATGCTGGACTCAATGATCAGCGCGAACCGACCAACGCGCGCTGAAGCAAGCGACGTTGCCAACGCTGTCCTTGACGGTGCAGATGCATTGATGCTTTCTGGTGAAACAAGCGTTGGTGCTCATCCGATCACTGTTGTCGAAACAATGGCGCGCATCATTTCGCATGTTGAAGGTGAAGCCCTGAATCGCATGCCGGTGCTTGATGAGTTCCACTCGGGCTCCACGAATCGTGCACTGACCCATGCAGCGGTATCGGTGGCAGACGATGTTCAGGCCACATATCTCATTGCTTTCACCGAAACCGGCACCTCGGCCCGGTTGATCGCTCGGTGGCGCAGTGTCACCAAGTTGCTGGCCTTTACCCCCAATCAGCGGGTGCGCAGCCAGCTTGCGTTGGTGTGGGGTGTGGAAACCTTTTTGGTGCCTCAGGTTGAGCACACCGATGACATGGTCATGCAGGTGGATAAGGCGCTGCTGGATATCGGGCGTGCCACGGCAGGTGAGCGCGTCGTGATTTGTGCTGGAGTGCCACCAGGCGTCCCGGGCACGACCAACGGCATGCGGGTGCATCGCATTGGTAGTTCTGGCCGGGGTTCAGGCATTTAAGGCTGGGGTGGCTGAGCGTTCAGTCATCCGCTAGAGTTTGACCAGTTCGACCAACCTTTAAGTCCGTCCTGTGAGGCGGAGAAGGGGGTCCTGATGGGCTCTGCACGCGCGCACGATCTTCGGACTGTGCTTTCTGGTGATGACATCGCCCGCGCTAGCCGACGTATCGCTCACGAAATCGTAGAAAAAGCCAAAGGCGCTTCCGATCTCGTACTCCTGGGAATTCCCACACGTGGGGTCACCCTTGCCCATCGCATCGGTCGGGCGATCTCAGAAATCGAAGGCATTGACGTTCCTGTGGGAGCCCTGGACATCACGTTGTATCGCGACGACCTTCGATTACGCCCAACGCGTGCGCTTGAAGAAACCTCCATTCCCGACGTCGGTATTGACGGCAAGATCGTCGTACTTGTTGATGATGTGCTCTTCTCTGGTCGCACCATCCGCGCCGCACTCGATGCGCTCAATGATGTTGGGCGCCCAGCAGCCGTGCGATTAGCAGTGCTCGTCGACCGTGGACATCGCGAACTTCCTATACGTCCTGACTATGTCGGTAAAAACATTCCGACCTCGCCAGCGGAAAAGGTTCGCGTTCGCCTCAGCGAAATTGATGACTCCGATTCAGTGGAAATTTCAGCCGGAGAAGATGAGTAATGCGACATCTACTTTCAGCCGGAGATCTTGATCGCGATAAAGCGCTACTCATTCTTGATACCGCTGCAGAAATGGCAGCACTTTCTGACCGAAGTGTGAAGAAGCTGCCGACCTTGCGTGGCCGTACCGTAGTGAATCTCTTCTTCGAGGATTCAACGCGTACACGGATCTCATTCGAGCTTGCCGCAAAACGCCTCTCTGCTGACGTCATCAACTTTGCTGCGAAAGGTTCCTCCGTGTCCAAGGGTGAAAGCCTGAAAGACACAGCACTGACCCTTGAAGCCATGGGCGCTGATGCTGTAGTGATTCGCCACTGGGATTCAGGTGCGCCGTATCGCTTGGCGCATGCTGACTGGATCGGTGGCTCAGTGGTCAATGCAGGTGACGGCACCCATGAGCACCCAACTCAGGCGCTCCTTGATGCATACACGATGCGCCGCCATCTTCGTGACGGCAAAGGTGCACTCGAAGGTGTGCGAGTAGGCATCGTTGGTGACATCTTGCATAGCCGCGTTGCGCGCTCAAATGTGTTGTTGCTTCAAACCCTTGGTGCGCAAGTAACTCTCGTTGCGCCACCTACTTTGTTACCGATCGGCATTGATACCTGGCCATGTGAGGTGTCGTACGACATTGAGTCAGTGCTGCCAAATGTCGATGCAGTGATGATGCTTCGCGTGCAGCAAGAGCGCATGCAAGCTGCCTACTTCCCAACTGCCCGCGAATACAGTCGCCTATACGGCCTCAATGGTGACCGCATGCGTCTGCTTCCAGAGCACGCAATCGTGTTGCACCCAGGGCCAATGAATCGCGGAATGGAAATTTCTGCAGAGGTCGCTGATAGTGATCGAGCAGTGATGGTTGAGCAGGTTGCTAACGGCGTCAGCGTGCGCATGGCAGTTCTGTACTTGTTACTCGGCGGGGCAAAGGAGTGAAGCGAATGACCACGTATGTCATCAAAGGGGTGCGTCCGTACGGCGAAGACGCTGTCGATCTCGTTATTACCGATGGTGTGATCACTGAGCTTGCTCCCGTAGGTACCGGCAAGGGTGAGGTCATTGATGCCGATGGTCTTATCGCGCTGCCAGGTTTTGTAGACCTGCACACGCATTTGCGCGAGCCAGGCCGAGAAGACGCTGAAACGATTGAATCGGGATCACAAGCTGCAGCTCTTGGTGGTTACACCTGTGTTCATGCCATGGCAAATACGGATCCAGTTGCTGATACCGCTGGTGTCGTTGAGCAGGTTTGGCGTATTGGCCGTGAGGTTGGTCTTGTTGATGTGCGCCCAGTAGGAGCTGTAACCGTAAATCTTGACGGCACCCACTTGGCTGAAATTGGTGCAATGGCCAACTCTGCAGCCAAAGTCACCGTATTTAGCGATGATGGCAAATGTGTGCACGACGCTTTATTGATGCGACGTTCACTTGAATACGTGAAGGCTTTTGGCGGTGTGGTTGCGCAACATGCACAAGAGCCACGGCTGACAGAAAACGCGCAAATGAATGAGAGCGCGCTTTCAGGCAAGCTCGGCATGGTTGGTTGGCCAGCAGTCGCTGAAGAAGCCATCATCGCTCGCGATGTGTTGCTTGCGGAGCACGTGGATTCACGCCTACATGCATGCCACGTATCAACGGCAGGTTCTGTCGAAGTAATTCGCTGGGCCAAGAGTCGTGGGATCAATGTCACGGCTGAAGTCACCCCGCATCATTTGATTCTCACTGAAGATCTTGTTGAAACGTACAACCCGGTATACAAAGTCAATCCACCGCTGCGTACGCAGAAAGATGTACTTGCGCTTCGCCAAGCACTCGCCGATGGAACCATCGATGCGCTGGCCACTGACCACGCGCCACATCCACATGAACATAAGGATTGTGAGTGGGGCGCTGCGGCGATGGGCATGCTCGGATTACAAACCGCATTCAGTGTGGTCATGGAAACCATGGTTGAGCCAGGCTTGCTTGATTGGCGCGGAGTTGCTGAACGCATGTCAGTGCAGCCAGCACGCATTGGGGGCGTTGAATCCCAAGGTCAACCAATCAAAGTCGGTTCTATTGCCAACATCGTGGTGATTGATCCGAAGGCTACATGGACTGTTGTTCCAGAGGCGCTAGCGTCAAAAAGCTCAAATACTCCGTATGCCGAACGCACCTTTCCGGGCACGGTTGTTCATACGTTCTATGCCGGTCGACCAACTGTGATTGGTGGAGTGCTCGCGTGATGCTGATCATCGCTGACGCACAATCAGCTGCCGTAACAAACTGGCCTATGCGCTTGCTCCTTGTGGCGGCGACGCTATCGGTGATCGCTGGTCTCCTGGCACTCATGCGTTGGGGTTGGAAGGGTCGCGAGCGCCGTCAGATTGATGTTTCACGCCCGCTTCCTTTGCCGCCGCACGATGCGATGTTTGTCATTGATGTGCCAGGTGTGTACATCGGCGCTGCGCGCAACGGCGATTGGCTTGACCGCATCGCCGTGCATGGCTTAGGAGTTCGTAGTCGTGCTGCACTCAATGTAGGTGAACAAGGAATTTGGGTTGAGCGGGTTCACGCCAATTCATTTTTCGTTCCAGCTGATGAGATTAATCGCGTCAGCATCGACCGAGACGTTGCCGCAACAGTGCGGAGTAAAGACAGCGTGGTCGTGGTGACCTTTGCCCTTGGTGCAACTTTGGTGGATTTCGGTTTCCTCGCTGATGGCGATGAAGGTCGTGACTTGATTTTTCAGGCTTGCGTAGACGCAGGTTTCAATGTTGATGCATTAGTAGTAACGAAGGAGCAGTCATGAGTTCGCGTGAACCAGCAGTTCTCGTCCTTGAAGATGGGCGGGTGATGCACGGTGAACGTTATGGCGCTGCCGGTGTGACCTTTGGTGAGGCGGTGTTCTCAACTGGCATGTCCGGGTATCAAGAAACCCTGACTGATCCGTCATATGACCGACAGGTTGTCGTGATGACCGCACCTCACATCGGTAATACCGGTGTGAACGAAGAAGATCTTGAGTCAACCAAGATCTGGGTTGCTGGGTACGTAGTGCGCGATCCGTCTCGTGTGTCATCAAACTGGCGTTCAACCGGCGATCTGGCTGCCGCGCTCGATAAGCAAGGAATCGTGGGCATTAGTGGGGTCGATACACGTGCATTGACTCGTCACTTGCGTGAACGCGGTGCGATGAAGGTCGGCATCTTCTCTGGAGATGCAGCAAAACTTTCGGTATCAGAACTCCTCGTGCAGGTGCAAGCAAGCCCTGCAATGGCTGGTGCAAACCTCACTGATGAAGTCAGCACAAAGAAGGCCTACATCGTTCCTGCGGAAGGGCACAAGAAGTTCACCGTTGCTGCAATCGATCTTGGTATTAAGTCGATGACTCCTGAAATGATGGCGGCCCGTGGCATTGAAGTACATGTGCTTCCAGCCGCGAGTTCAGTTGATGAAATTTTGGCTTTGAATCCTGATGGTGTGTTCTTTTCAAACGGCCCTGGCGACCCTGCAACAGCTGACGCTGCTGTCGCCACGATGACCGCAATCCTGCAAAAGAAATTGCCAGTGTTTGGCATTTGCTTTGGCAACCAGATTCTTGGTCGCGCTCTTGGTTTGGGAACTTACAAACTTCGTTACGGACACCGTGGCATCAATCAACCTGTCCAAGATCTACGAACCGGCAAGGTTGAGATCACGGCTCATAACCATGGCTTTGCAGTTGATGCACCGCGCGATGGCGATTTTGATACGCCATTTGGTAAGGCACAGGTCAGTCACGTCTGCCTCAACGATGATGTTGTTGAAGGCTTGCGTTGCCTCGAAGTCCCAGCCTTTAGCGTGCAGTACCACCCAGAAGCCGCAGCCGGTCCTCATGATTCGGCCTACTTATTCGACGAATTCATCGAGTTAATGAGCACATCAGGAAAGGTGCGTGCCTAATGCCACGTCGTGACGACATCAAGAGCGTCATGGTGATCGGGTCAGGCCCCATTGTCATTGGCCAAGCGTGCGAATTCGACTACTCAGGCACCCAAGCCTGTCGCGTATTGCGCGACGAAGGTATCCGTGTGGTGTTGGTGAACTCGAACCCGGCAACGATCATGACCGACCCTGAGTTTTCTGATGCTACGTACATCGAGCCCATCACCCCTGAATTCGTTGAGCGCATCATCGCCAAAGAACGACCAGATGCACTGCTACCAACTCTTGGTGGCCAAACGGCTCTGAACACTGCGATCGCTTTGCACAAGAACGGCGTCCTAGAAAAGTACGGCGTTGAACTCATCGGTGCTGATGTCGATGCAATTGAACGCGGCGAAAACCGTGAGATGTTCAAGAAGATTGTCGCGGAGATCGGTGCAGAGAGTGCCCGTTCCGTTATCTGTCACTCACTTCAAGAATGCCTTGATGCAGTTGATGAGCTTGGTTACCCCATGGTGGTTCGTCCGTCATTCACTATGGGTGGCGCAGGCTCAGGCATGGCGTATAACGAAGAAGATCTCCGCCGCATCGCTGGTGCGGGTCTGCAGGCAAGTCCAACCACCGAGATTCTTCTTGAAGAGTCAATTCTTGGTTGGAAGGAATATGAACTCGAATTGATGCGCGATCACCGCGATAACGTTGTGGTGATTTGTTCGATTGAAAATCTTGATCCCATGGGTGTGCATACCGGTGACTCCATCACCGTTGCTCCAGCACTTACGCTCACTGACCGTGAATATCAGCATATGCGCGATGTCGGCATCGAAATTATTCGTGCAGTTGGCGTAGACACCGGTGGTTGCAATATCCAGTTTGCAGTTAACCCTGAAGATGGACGTTTGATCGTTATCGAGATGAACCCACGGGTCTCACGTTCATCGGCGCTTGCATCCAAGGCAACTGGCTTCCCAATTGCCAAGATTGCAGCGCGCTTGGCTGTGGGTTACACCCTTGATGAAATTCCTAACGACATCACCAAGGAAACCCCGGCATCCTTTGAGCCAACGCTTGACTACATCGTGGTGAAGATTCCTCGATTTGCTTTCGAGAAGTTCCCAAATGCTGATTCGACGCTCACCACCACAATGAAGAGTGTGGGTGAAGCAATGGCGATCGGTCGTAACTTCACCGAAGCCCTGCAAAAGGCACTGCGATCCTTGGAAAAGAAGGAAGCAGTCTTCTCCTGGCCAGCAACAAAGACTGAAGTCAACATCGCTGAACTCAAAGCAACGATGGGTCGACCACATGATGGTCGTCTGTCGCTTGTGCAGCTGGCTCTGTGGGCAGGCGTGAGCCCAGAAGAAGTGTTCGATATCACCAAGATCGATCCGTGGTTCCTTGATCAGATCTGTTTGATTAACGAGATTGCTGATGAAGTTCGATCAGCCTCGAAGTTGGATTACGACACCCTTCGTTATGCCAAGCGTCACGGTTTCTCAGATCTGCAGATTGCTCGACTTCGTGGGCTCACTGAGGCAGAAGTGCGTGGTCAACGCCATGAACTGGGCTTGCGTCCTGTCTATAAAACGGTTGATACCTGCGCTGCCGAGTTTGCGGCAAAAACTCCATATCACTACTCGGCTTACGACGAAGAAACGGAAAGCATTCCAAGTGACCGAGAAAAGGTCATTATTTTGGGTTCAGGACCAAACCGCATTGGTCAAGGAATTGAGTTCGATTACTCATGTGTGCATGCAGCATTGACCCTTCGCGAAGCTGGCTATGAAACGATCATGGTTAACTGCAATCCTGAAACAGTTTCGACTGACTATGACACTTCTGATCGGTTGTACTTTGAGCCGCTGACTCTTGAAGATGTATTGGAAATCGTGCATGCCGAATCTGGCGCAGGCAAACTCGCTGGTGTAATCGTGCAACTTGGCGGTCAAACGCCTCTGGGCTTAGCACAGGTACTTAAGGATGCAGGCGTGCCGATTGTTGGCACTTCGCCTGAGTCCATTCATTTGGCTGAAGAGCGCGGAGCTTTTGGCCGGGTGCTTGCAGAAGCTGGCCTCATCGCACCAAAGCACGGAATGGCGGCTTCCTTCCCTGAAGCCCAAGCCATTGCAGCCGAAGTGGGTTATCCAGTACTTGTGCGCCCAAGTTATGTTCTTGGTGGCCGCGGCATGGAAATCGTTTATGACGATGCAATGTTGGCTGATTACCTCGAACGTTCAACGGAAATCAATGTTGATCACCCAGTACTCGTCGACCGATTCCTCGACGATGCCATTGAAATTGACGTCGATGCACTGTACGACGGTAAGGAACTTTTCCTGGCTGGCGTGATGGAGCACATTGAAGAAGCAGGGATTCACTCCGGAGACTCAGCTTGTGCCCTGCCTCCGATCACGTTGGGTGCAAGCCAAATTGAGCGAATTCGCAAGTCAACGGAAGCGATCGCTAAGGGTGTAGGTGTACTCGGATTGCTCAACGTTCAGTACGCATTGGCATCTGACGTTCTGTACGTGCTCGAAGCAAATCCTCGTGCTTCACGCACCGTGCCATTTGTATCCAAGGCAACTGCAGTGCATGTTGCTAAGGCTGCTGCGCGCGTCATGATGGGGCAAAGCATTGCCGATCTTCGTAAGCAGGGAATTCTTCCAGAGCTAGGCGATGGCGGAACCTTGCCTGATGGATGTGCGGTTTCGGTCAAAGAAGCAGTGCTGCCATTTGGTCGTTTCCAGGGCGTTGACACTGTGCTTGGTCCAGAGATGCGTTCAACTGGTGAAGTGATGGGTCTTGATGACACCTTCGGTGTTGCTTTTGCAAAGGCGCAAGATGCCGCTTCGGGCGCACTGCCAACAAGTGGCACCGTGTTTGTCTCGCTGGCCGATCGCGATAAGCGTGCGGCAATTTTCCCGCTCATGCGCTTGAGTGATCTTGGTTTCAAGATTTTGGCAACATCGGGTACTGCTGATGTATTACGTCGCAATGGAGTGAAATGCGAAGTCATCCGCAAGGCCTTCGAAGGAACCGGGGATGCGGGGGAGCCGACCACAGTCGACGCGATCATGAATGGCGACATCCAACTGATCATCAATACGCCGTACGGTGTGGGTGCTCGCCTTGATGGATATGAGATCCGCACGGCTGCTGTGATGAAGGGTGTTCCTTCCATCACCACAGTTCAGGGTCTTGGGGCTGTAGTGCAGGGCATTGATTCACTCCAGCACGAGGAGTCCACCGTGCGCTCGCTCCAAGAGCATGGAGCCGATCTCAATCGCCTTCGCGCCGCCCAGCGCGATAGCCTCCTTGCCTCACAGAAGGAGGCCTAGGCATGGCTCCACTGCAAATCACCGGCCAGGTGCTCGACGTGCGTCGTGCTGGCATGTACACGGTGTTGTCTTTGACTGCGCCCGGTTTAGCTGAGCGCACCCGTGCGGGGCACTTCCTGAATATCGGTATCGGAGGCGAAGAGTCTGGCTTGTTACTTCGTCGCTCATTTGCGATTTACCAAGTGCAGTCGCGCGGGGTGTACGGCGGATCTGTTGACATCGTGGTTGGCGTTCACGGCAAGGGCACGCAGTGGCTCGTTGATCGTCGTCGTCATGACAACTTGAGCATCGTGGGGCCACTTGGTCGACCGTTTACGTTGCCAAAGGAACCAGCGAATTGCATTTTGGTCGGTGGAGGGTACGGAACTGCACCGTTATTCATGCTCGCTGATCAACTCCGTGAACGTGGTTGCCGAGTCGATGTGATCGCAGGAGCGGCAACTGAAGAGAAGTTGTTTGGCACCCTTGAGATTAAGCGCGCGGCATCTACGCTCACTGTCACTACTGACGATGGCTCACTTGGTGTGCAAGGTCGAGTGACCGATGTGCTCGAAGACATCATCACCAAAACTCAGGCCGATGTGGTGTACGCCTGCGGGCCAATGGGCATGCTTGCTGCAGTCGCTGAAATCGCTACGGCTCGCGGTGTGTACAGCCAGTGCTCGGTTGAAGAATCGATGGCGTGCGGCGTGGGTGTGTGCATGACATGCGTGTTGCCAGTGATTGGTGACGATGGAATCACGCGCATGGTTCGTTCTTGTGTGGAAGGTCCAGTGTTCCGTGGTGATCGCGTGCGCTGGAGTGATGTGGGAACCGTTCCGCCTGACACCCTCGGCGCCCCGACGGGAGGTCACTAATGTCTCGCGCGCTCATCACAAGTGGTCCGATAGACCCCACCGTCAACTTGCCGGCGGTTGATATGTCAACCTCGCTTGGCTACTTCGAGACGCCAGCTCCTGTATTTACCGCATCTGGTTGTGCAGCAGCAGGTAAGGAACTTGATCAGTTCTTTGACATTACTCAGCTTGGTGGCATTGTCACCAAGAGCGTGATGATGAATGCGCGATCAGGTCGCGCAACTCCACGTATGGCCGAAACGCCAAGTGGGATGCTGAACTCCATCGGTTTACAAGGTCCAGGTATTGATTCATTCATTGAGAATGATTTGGCCTGGTTGCGTCAACGCGGTGCACGCACAGTGGTGTCGATCGCTGGCGGATCTGTCGAGGAATACGGCAAGCTTGCCGCCAAGTTGCGTACTGTTGATGGCATTAGTGCCATCGAGGTAAATATCTCTTGCCCGAATGTGGAAGACCGCGGCCAGGTGTTTGCCTGCGATCCAAATTCATCCGCGCAGGTTATTCAGGCTGTTCGTCGAAATTCCGATACTAAGATTCCCATCATTGCCAAGCTTTCGCCTGATGTCACCAGCATCGTGTCGATTGCGCAAGCAGTTGAGCGCGCAGGTGCGGACGCAGTTGCAGTCATTAACACCACCCTTGGCATGGTCATCAACCTTGAAACCATGCGACCAGCACTCGGTGGTATCACCGGCGGGTTATCTGGCCCTGCGATTCGCCCAATGGCTGTGCGTTGCGTCTGGCAAATTCACCAAGCGCTTCCGCAACTACCAATTCTTGGCATGGGCGGTATTCGCAACGGTGAGGATGCACTGCAATTCATCTTGGCCGGCGCAAGTGCGGTGTCAGTTGGCACAGTGACCTTCCATGATCCATCTGCACCGATCCGCGTTCAGCAAGAACTTGAGATTGCTTTGGCGCAACGTGGCTTTGCCACGTTGCGTGAGGCTATTGGCTTTGCTCATCGCGGACCTGATGTCGCTGTAATTGAAGAGGAACAAGAGTGAACAAGGCCCCGATTGCTGTAGCGCTGGATGCACCAGATCTTGGCGTTGTGCGTGCTTGGTCTCGTGCAGTCGCGCCTGTGGTGTCAACGTTGAAGGTTGGCCTTGAGGTGTATTGCCGCGATGGTGCAGCTGCAGTTCATGCAGCTCGTCAAGGTGCAGCAGAAGTGGGCTCACCCGATGTGCAAATCTTCCTTGATCTGAAATTGCATGACATCCCGGCAACTGTTGCTGGTGCAGCGCTTGCGGTGGCCGAACTTGAGACAGCATTCCTGACCGTGCACGCATCCGGTGGTGCAGCGATGATTGAAGCTGCTGCAAACGCGCTACCCAACACCAAGATCACTGCAGTCACAGTGCTGACATCCATTGATGAGGCGACCTTGGTAAGCATTGGCATGGCGGGGCCAGCGATGGATGCCGCGGTGAGATTAGCCAAGGTTGCGGTAAACGCTGGCGCTCGGGCAATTGTGTGTTCACCGCTGGAAGTCGCAGCTATCCGTGCGGCAGTTCCCGCTGACATCACATTGATCACTCCAGGTGTACGCCCTGCAGGGGCTGCTGTGAATGATCAAAAGCGAGTAGCAACTCCGCAAGATGCCCTTGCATCAGGCGCAGATCTTCTCGTGATTGGTCGACCAATCACTGCAGCTCCCGATCTCACCGAAGCTGCATGGGCAATCGCGAAGTCATTAGGCGCATAAATGGCAGCACCGGTTCGCACTCCTGAACAACGAGCAGCAGCTCTCGATGCAGCGTTGCGGTCGCGTCGAATTCGCGCGCAATTACGTGTGGGCTTGAAATCCGGTGAAGTCGATCCGGTGCTCATTGTCAGCGGTGCCGGGCAAGATACGAACTATGCAAATCTTCGAGTGCGTTGGTTATTGGAATCCCTGCCGGGCGTGGGCCCGATCAAGGCTGAGCAAGTAATGCAGCGGTTGGGGATTGCAGCGACCCGTCGTCTTGGTGGGCTCAATGAACGCCAGCGTGCGCTGCTGATGGAAACCGTGTCTCGATGACCGCGCCGCTAGTAGTGGTGTCTGGTCCATCTGGCGTTGGCAAGAGCACCGTTGTGCAAGAAGTCTTGAAGCAAGCCCCCGATGTATGGCTATCGGTTTCGGCCACCACTCGAGCTGCCCGGCCTGGTGAAGTTCATGGCGAGCACTACTTCTTCTTGAGTCAAGAAGAGTTCGATGCATTGGTCGCTGCAGGCGAGCTCTTGGAATGGGCCACGTTCGCGGGTAATAGTTACGGCACCCCTCGTGGGCCCGTTGATGAGCGCCGCGATCAAGGCGTTCCGGTGGTCTTAGAAATTGAGTTATTTGGGGCTAGGCAGGTGCGCGAGGCTGATCCGGGTGCCCGATTGGTCTTTTTGGCGCCCCCATCATGGGAGGTCTTGGAGGGTCGACTTCGGGGTCGAGGCACTGAGTCGGAGCAGGCGGTAGCCGCTCGTCTTGAGGCTGCTTTGGTGGAAATGGCCGCCCAAGGGGAGTTCCATGAAGTGGTCGTCAATACCGACGTCGAGACCGCTGCGCAAACCTTGGTAGGCTTCCTGCATGACAACACCCCGCGGTGAGGGCATCGTTTACCCCTCAATTGACTCACTTCTCGAAAAGACCGACTCCAAGTTCTCACTTGTGAGCTATGCGTCAAAGCGGGCCCGTCAGATCAATGCCTACTACTCACAGCTTGGCGAAGGCCTACTTGAGTACGTCGGACCATTGGTTGAGACCCACTTGCAAGAAAAGTCGATCTCGATTGCACTTCGCGAAATCGACGCAGGGTTGCTCACCTCAGAGCCTCTCGAGGAGCAGGCCTGACCACCACTTCATTCGAGGCCGGTTCACCAATGTCGGGTGGCCGGCCTCGAGTCGTGCTGGGGGTTGCCGGTGGGATCGCGGCCTATAAAGCCGTTGAAGTGTTACGCGGGCTTACCGAATCCGGGCACGATGTCACCGTTATTCCTACCGATGCTGCCTTGAAGTTTGTTGGTGAACCCACCTGGTCTGCGTTGTCGGGTAAACCCGTTGCAAGCGATGTGTGGAGCAATATTGCTGATGTTCCACATGTACGTCTTGGTCAAACAGCTGACGTTGTCGTCATTGCACCCGCAACTGCTGATCTGATTGCACGGGCAACCCATGGAGTGGCAAATGATTTACTGACCAACACCTTGCTCACTGCTCGTTGCCCAGTAGTCATGGCGCCAGCGATGCATACCGAAATGTGGGTGCATCCAGCTACGCAAGCAAATGTTGCGCAATTACGAGCTCGCGGAATTATCGTGCTTGAGCCCGCAAGTGGGCGTCTTACAGGTGCAGATACCGGTCCTGGTCGGCTCCCTGATCCGGCAGCTATCGTTGATGCTGTCAAGGATGTCCTTCGCCGTAAACCCACCAATGATCTTGCTGGCGTGAAGATCGTGATTTCTGCGGGTGGCACGCATGAAGCCCTGGATCCTGTACGTTTTCTTGGTAATCGCAGCAGCGGAATGCAAGGTGTAGAACTCGCTCGCACGGCAGTCTCACGCGGTGCTCATGTCACTTTGGTTGCTGCACACATGCATGTTGATCCACCAGCAGGTGTTGAACTCGTGCAGGTGAGTTCGGCA
>WLOE01000035.1 GCA_009699465.1 Actinomycetota bacterium
CCTTCAGCAAGCTCTTGCGAGCCTGCGGTGAAGTAGAAGGCTTGGAGCGGGTTCGTTTCACTTCACCGCACCCAGGTGAGTTCACCGACGATGTGATTGAGGCGATGGCCACCACACCAAATGTCATGCACCAGCTACATATGCCATTGCAATCTGGATCCAACGAGATTCTTCGCGCAATGCGTCGAAGCTACCGTCAGGATAAATACCTCGGCATCATCAAGAAGGTTCGCGCAGCAATGCCAGATGCGGCCATCACCACGGACATCATCGTGGGATTCCCGGGTGAAACTGAAGAAGATTTCTTGCAGACTATGCATGTGGTGCAAGAGGCTCGATTCACTATGGCCTACACCTTCTTATATTCACCGCGCCCTGGCACCGAAGCGGCTGACATGCCTGACCAAATTCCGCATGCGGTGAAGCAAGATCGCTATGAGCGCCTCGTTGCAGTTGGCAATCAGATTGCTTGGGAAGAAAACCTCAAGCAAGTGGGCAAGGTTGTTGAAGTGCTCGTTGCCCAAGGTGAAGGTCGCAAAGATGGCGACACAGATCGAGTATCAGGTCGTACGCCTGATTACAGACTCGTCCATGTCACTGTTGATCCACATCAACCGCGTCCACGCCCAGGCGATGTGGTGACCGCAGTAGTTACTCAAGCAGCACCGTTCCATTTAGTCACCGACACTTTGTTGACGGTTCGCCGAACCAAAGCCGGTGATCTCAGTGAGCTACCACCACAAACTCCTGGTGTTTCTTTGGGCATGCCATCCATTCGTGTAGGCCAAGCATGATCTCCGCAGTGGTGTTCATTCCGGCGGCACCGTTGATGTGCCCTGATATTGACGTAGAAGCGCTCCTTGCCGATGAGCGAGCCGCTTCCATTGAACTTGTTGCTGAGCTTCAGCAAAATGCTGAACAAATCATTGTGATCGGTTCGGGAGAATCAACCACCTGGTTTGAACAGGGCGGCATTGGCAACACGCGTGCTTTTGGCGGGGTGAGTCACTACGTCATTGGTTCTGGTCGAGATGAAATGCCGCAAGCGCTCACCGTTGGTGCCTGTGTCGTGAGTGCTGCGGGATGGGCTGGAGCAGTGAAAGCGTTAGTAGTCGATACAGAAACCACTGCTGAGCAACGTGGAGTCCTCGCGAAAGAGTTAATTGCTAAGAGTGACGATCTGCGTACGCTCATTGTTGCGGTTGGTGATGGATCGGCAACGCGTACGGAAAAGGCTCCTGGCTATATCCAGCCTGATGCTCTTGATTTTGATGCAGCGGTAGTGCACGCAATTGAGAATGGTGATTCCGCCGCGATCGTGGCAATTGAACAATCCACGGCCGACCGTTTGTGGTGCCGCGGATTACCAACGTGGCAGGTTGTAGCGCAAGCGATCGGTCATGCTGAAGGCACACTGGTGCTTGAGTCTTCCCCGTTTGGGGTGAACTACCTCGTTGCAGCGTGGCGGGTTTGATCACGCTATGAGTATCAATAGCAGTAGCAACTTCAGTTGGAATGTGCTCGTCATTGTCGGACCAACGGCGGTGGGTAAAAGTTCATTGAGCGTGAAGGTTGCTCAACAACTCATTGGTCAAGGTATTGCCGCTGAGATTGTCAGTGCTGATTCCATGCAGGCGTATATCGGCATGGATATTGGAACGGCTTCACCAACAAAAGAAGAGCGTGGCGGGATTACCCATCATCTCTTGGATGTGTGGCCAAGTGACCACGTGTTGACCGTTTCTGATTATCAAGAAACGGCTCGCTCTGCGATAAATGATGTGTTGGCGCGAGGTGCGGTGCCCATCGTGGTTGGTGGTTCAGGTCTGTACGTTTCGGCAATCCTTGATGATCTGAAGTTCCCGCCTACTGATCCGCAAGTGCGTGCAAAGTACGAAACGCAGTTGGAGCAAGAAGGTCCGTTGGCATTGCATCGCGCATTGGCCAAGGTTGATCCGAAAGCTGCTGCAGTCATGCTTCCAACAAATGGGCGACGGTTGGTGCGAGCTTTAGAAGTCATCGAACTCACTGGTGAGCCCTATAACGCGAAGTTACCTGATCCAGTGGAGTTGTATGCAACTGTCCGTATTGGTTTGAACATTCCCCGCGTGGAAATGGATGACCGAATTGCTCAGCGTGTCCACCAGATGATTGCTGATGGCTTTGTTCACGAAGTACAGGCGTTGCCAGATCTCAAAAACTCCGTCACTGCTTCTCGCGCCTTGGGCTACACCCAGATCCTGGAATACCTTGATGGTGAGTGTTCACTTGATGAAGCGGTGAACACCACGATTGCAATTACGAAGAAGTTTGCGCGACGTCAGCAACGTTGGTTTGCAGGTGATTCACGCATTACGTGGCTGGACTACAACGATGCGGCATTAGTGTCGAAGGTCTGTGCACTTTTGGGTGCTGACACTAAGCAGTAGTACTCCGTGCCGAGTAACTTCGCGGCAATTGGTTTTGGTAGGCGAGTGAGCACTGCGAGCGTACGAATCTGACCATCAGCCTGATGCTGTGATGCGTGAGCGCGCAAGGAAGCCTTTTTTTCATTCCAGTATTTGCGCACATCAATGCGGTGCGTGATTTCGGCACCTGGTGTCCACGCAGAATCAAATGAGTGAGCATCAAAATCATTCGGGGTGATGTGTAGACGTCCAGCAGTGCGCACAGCCCGAGCAATTGGCTCACGGGGCAAGGTCACTTCAAATACTGTTGGCGCTTTCTTGGCCAGCACACTTGCAGCGCGAACAGCGCGGTGCACCGCGAGGTGGTCCGGGTGTCCATAGCCACCACATGGGTCGTAACCCACCACGACATCAGCGCATTCCTCGTCGAGGACTTCGGTGATGCGCTGAGCTACAGTGAAGCGATCCACGTGCGCGAGGCCATCAAGTACTTCAGCGTGCAGACCTGAATCTGCGTAGCCAAGAGACACCACTCGATGCACGCCAATGGCTGCAGCCGAGACCTCTAATTCGCTGGATCGCATAGCTGCCAGTGAGCGCTCATTGCCAGAAGAGGTGAGTCCGGCGGCACCATTGGTGGCCACGATCAACACCACACGTTGACCCTCGGCAACTGCACGCGCCATCGTGCCGGCTGTGAGCAGCGCCTCATCGTCTGGATGGGCATGCACAAAGACCAGCGTGCGTGCAGGCGTGTGGATTGTCATGATCGTCCTATCTTGTCGTACGGTCACATGGTGAGAATCGCCCACGTCACCGATTGCTACCTGCCTCGTACAGGTGGGATTGAGACGCAGGTGCGAGCGCTGGCCAGACATCAGGCTGCATCAGGCCATGAGGTCAGCATCATCACGGCCACCCCTGGGGTCAAGCGCAGTGGGACTGAGATCGTTGATGGTCTTGCGGTCACCCGGATCACCGCAAAGATTCCTGGGGACCTGCCGATTCACCCTCGTACGCGCCACCATGTGGCCGCAGCTCTTCAAGAAAACCCTGTCGACGTTGTGCACGTGCATGTGGGAGTGATCTCGCCCTTTGCCTGGGGTGCGATTCGGGCTGCTTATCAATTGAAGATCCCCACGGTTGTCACGGTTCATGGCATCTGGGGTCCGCTTGCCAGCCCTGGTTATCGTCTGAGCGAACTCATCGCCAAGTGGGCTACGTGGGGAATCACCATTTCTGCAGTGAGTCAGGTTGCAGCCAAAACTATAGAACGAGCAGTACCTACGTTAGGCGAAGTGTTGGTGCTGCCTAACGGGATTGACGTTCAAGACTGGCAATTACCGGTGCGTCAGCATGATTCATCAACCCTGAACTTAGTCACCGTGATGCGTTTGGCTCCGCGTAAGCGCACTCTGCCACTACTCAAGATTGTGAAAGCTGCACAAGAACGCGCTGGAATTACCATGCGAATTCATTTGCGATTAGTTGGCGATGGTCCTGAACGTTCACGAGCGGAAAGTTTTGTCCACCAACATGGGCTCAAGAATCTCGTGAGTTTCACCGGCCGGTTAGACCATGCAGGTATTCGTGAGATTTTTGCGATGAGTGATGTCTATGTGCAGCCGTCAGTGAAGGAGTCTTTTGGTATTGCAGCGCTGGAAGCCAGAGCTGCAGGTTTGCCAGTAATCGCTCGATCACAAACGGGAACTACGCAGTTCATTCGTGATCACCAAGAAGGTTTGCTGGCACAGACCGACTCAGGAATGGCCTCAGCGATCGCTTCATTGGCGGCTGATCGTGCGCTGTTAGCGCAATTAGGGGAGTACAACCGCTCAACTGCCCCTGAGCAGTCATGGCCGATGGTGCTGGCCCGAGTCGACGAGGCGTACGCGCGCGCCCGTCACTTAGACTAAAACCTATGGCTGCCCTCAATGAAATCCCCTTTATTAAGGGTCATGGCACAGCCAATGACTTTGTAATCGTCGCTGACCTTTTGGGCAAGCGAGATCTCACTGCTGCTGAGGTGCGTTTCCTATGTGATCGCCACACCGGCATCGGTGCTGATGGTGTGCTTCGAGTTGTGCGTACCGAACATGTTCCTGAATTTTCCAAGATGGCCGCATCGGCCGAGTTTTTCATGGACTACCGCAACGCTGATGGTTCGATTGCGCAAATGTGCGGCAATGGAGCTCGAGTCTTCATTCGCTACCTCGATGCCGTGGGCCTGATCACTGAATCTGATGTTGTGATTGCGACCCGTGCCGGGCTTCGTGAATGCAAGATGAATTCAGACTTGTCGATCACAGTTGACATGGGCCCAGCGACCCAGCCGCAAACCGATGCGATCCCGCTGGTTGGTATCAAAGACGAACTTTGGCCCGCAGTTGCCGTGCTCATGCCCAATCCACATGCGGTGACCTTTGTGGAAAACCTTGATGACATTGGCAGCCTTGAAACCCCACCTCCTGTGTTGCCTCCCACAATTTTCACTGACGGAGTCAACGTCGAATTCGTTGTTCAACGCGGTCCGAACCACGTAGCAATGCGAGTGCACGAGCGTGGTGCTGGCGAAACCATGAGTTGTGGCACTGGAGCGTGTGCAGTGGCTTGGGCTGCAAGCGAGCGTTACCCGAACATGGATCTCACCGCGAACGAAGGTGTTCGCGTTGATGTTCCCGGAGGCACTGTGGTTGTTCGAATGCTGGCTAACGGTCATCTGACGCTCACTGGGCCGGCAACCTTGGTAGCGCGCGGCACTGTGTTGCTACCGGCGTAAGTAACCCATGACTGAAACCTTCTACGACGAGCATGATCCCCGTGGTATTTCCACGGGTGAGCTCGAACTTGAGGATCGTCAAAACCTTCGTCGTGTAGCTGGTTTTTCCACTGAACTTGAAGACATCAGTGAGGCCGAATATCGCCAGATGCAACTTGAAAAAGTTGTGTTGGCAGGTGTGTGGACTCAAGGCACGTTGGAGCAAGCCGAACGAAGTATGCGTGAGTTGGCGGCGCTTGCCGAAACTGCGGGGGCTGAAGTACTTGAAGCAGTCATCCAACGTCGTGAGCATCCAGACCCATCTACCTATTTGGGTTCAGGCAAGGTTGAAGAGCTTCATCAAATCGTGAAGGCAACGCGCGCAGACACCGTGATCTGTGATGGCGAACTTAGCCCGGGTCAGTTGCGCAAACTTGAAGATATTTTGAAGGTGAAAGTTGTTGACCGAACGTGGTTGATCTTGGACATTTTCGCGCAGCATGCGCGTAGTCGAGAAGGCAAAGCCCAAGTTGCACTCGCACAGTTTCAATACCTGATCCCACGGCTTCGTGGCTGGGGTGAGGCGCTTTCGCGTCAGGCCGGTGGTGCAGGCGGTGGTGCCGGTGGCGGTGTGGGTACCCGTGGCCCCGGCGAAACCAAGATTGAAACTGATCGTCGTCGTATTCGCGATTCGATGACCAAACTTCGCCGCGAACTCAAAGAGATGGAAAAGTCTCGTGTCACCCAGCGTGCTGCTCGTAAACGAGCTCAGGTTCCCGCGGTGGCAATTGCTGGTTACACCAATGCCGGTAAGTCCAGTCTGCTGAATCGCATCACTGGCGCTGGTGTGCTGGTGCAAAATGCGTTGTTCGCAACCCTGGACCCAACAATTCGCAAAACCAAAACGCCAAGCGGTCGTGAATTCACCATCGCTGACACGGTTGGTTTCGTTCGGCATCTGCCGCACCAACTTGTAGAAGCTTTTCGTTCTACCCTTGATGAAGTCAAAGACGCGGATCTAATCCTGCATGTGGTTGATGGCAGTGATGAAGCGCCATTTGAACAAATTGCTGCGGTTCGCACGGTGTTGAATGACATAGATGCTGGGGGAGTTCCGGAACTCATCGTCATCAACAAGGCTGACATTGCAGATCAGGAAATGATCAATCAGATTCTGCGCCGCGAGCCGGGAGCCGTTGTGGTGTCAGCAGCAACTGGCATGGGAATTGAGGAATTACTTCTTGCGATCGAAGCTGATTTACCGCAGTTCCTCGAGGAAGTGCGTCTCGTTATTCCATATTCACGTGGCGATCTCATTTCCCGAGCCCATGAGCTCGGTGACGTAATTGATATTGAGCACCTTGAAGGTGGCAGCACGGTTCATGCGCGCGTGCCAAAGTATTTGGCTGTTGAAATGCAGCAGGCCAGTGTCTGAGGTTGATGATGCGCTCGACAAAGTCGTCGAAAAGATCGGTGGCCAGCGGCGCGAAGGTCAGCATGCAATGGCCAAGGCGGTAGCCAGCACGATTCATGGTGATCGGCACGCAATCATTCAGGCAGGTACCGGTACGGGAAAGTCATTGGGTTATTTAGTTCCGGCCGCTATTGCTGCGATTGCGAATAAAGAGCCGATCGTGGTGGCAACAGCAACATTGGCCTTGCAACGTCAGCTCATGGATAAGGATCTGCCACTGTTAGTAGAAGCACTCGAGGGTGAATTTGAGCGACCAATCAAGTATGCAGTACTCAAAGGTCGTAACAACTACA
Organism: Actinomycetota bacterium; assembly: GCA_009699465.1. GTDB lineage: Bacteria > Actinomycetota > Actinomycetes > S36-B12 > S36-B12 > UBA11398. Next base: position 6,934 of record WLOE01000035.1, read on the forward strand.
TCTGTCTACAAAAGCTCCATAGCGCCGTTCCTGACGATGAATCCGATGCGTTGTTCAATGCGCAGCGCAGTGCGTTGGGTGAGCAAGTGGTTGCGGTACGCGCCTGGGCTGAACAAACGCAGACCGGCGATCGCGATGAATATGACGATGAGATTGATCCACGCGTGTGGCGCAGTTTGACGGTCGGCCGTCGCGAATGTGTGGGTGAAAGTAAATGCGTGTATGGCGAGGAATGTTTCACTGCCAAGCGTCGGGCTGAAGCAAATGAAGCAGACATCATCATCACTAACCATGCAATGTTGGCAATTGATTCGCTCGAGAATATCCCTGTGCTTCCTGAGCATGGCGCGGTGATTATCGATGAAGGCCACGAACTTGTTGACCGGGCGACGGGGTCACTCACGAATGAACTCAGTGTTGCGATGGTTGAACGCTCGTTGAGCAGAGCAAAGCGACTTGTAGATGAGCGGACTCTGGTTCAGTTGCAAGACGCGATGGACACCTTCGATGATGCATTGCGTGAAGCAGCGCTTGATCTCAAAGGTCCGATGCGACTGAATCCGATGCCGCAGGTACTCACCTTGGCGTTGACCTTGCTGCGTGACAGTGGTCATCAAGTGATGACCGTGCTCAATGCCAATAAGGAAGAAAAGGATCCTGACGCGCTTGCCAAGTTGCAGCAAGCAAAGGCCGTTGTTGAAGAAATGCATGACACTGCTGGGTTGATCATTAATTCCGGTGATTACGACGTGGTGTGGCTTGATCCTGGGGAGAATCGCGCGCCTGTAATCAGGCGAGCACCGCTTTCTATCGGTGGATTGCTGCGAGATTCACTTTTCGCCAAAAGTCCTGTGGTACTCACCAGTGCAACGTTGACCGTCGGTGGCGGCTTTGATGCTCTCATCTCAAGTCTTGGACTCACTGATGCCGATGTGAACACCATGGATGTGGGATCGCCGTTTGATCATGCCAAGCAAGGCATTCTTTATGTTGCCAGTGAATTGCCGGCGCCCGATCGTGATGGTGTGCCGATGGAAGCGCTTGATACTTTGGCTGAACTCATTGAAGCGGCCGGTGGGCGCACCTTGGCCTTGTTCTCGAGCTGGCGCGGTGTCGAGCGAGCGGCGGAATATTTGCGTGTGCGCCTAGATAACAAGAAATATCCGATGCTTGTGCAAAAGCGTGGCGATGCGGTGGGCACGTTGGTGAAGGCGTTCGCCGATAACCCAGCAACCACGCTGCTTGGGACTGTTTCGTTATGGCAAGGCGTTGATGTGCCAGGGGAGAGCTGTATTTGTGTAGTGATCGACCGCATTCCATTTCCACGCCCTGATGACCCCCTCATCGCTGCCCGTCAGCAAGCCATTGATGATGCAGGCGGCTCGGGCTTTCGAGCGATCTCGGTGCCAAAGGCAGGTTTGCTTTTAGCGCAAGGTGCAGGTCGCCTCATCCGCGGTGCGCATGATAAGGGAGTCGTGGCCGTGCTTGACTCACGTTTGGCCAATGCTGGCTATGCAAAGTCCCTGCGTGCGAGCTTGCCCCCGTTTTGGTTTACCACCGACAAAGACATTGTTGTGGGGTCGTTGAAGCGCTTGAATGAAGATTTCCTCAGGGACTAGTTCGTATCTTCCGGTGGAATTTCTTCATTGAGAAAATGGCGACCGGCGAGTTGAGGTGGGTAGATGATTTCACCCTTTGGCTCGAAGTCATCAGACTCAATCATTGTGTGTGACCTGTGGACGCCAACCCAGACGAATAGCGCCTAGGGATATCCGAAATGCCCCCTTTTTAACCAGCAACCCTTAGAATTCACAGTGAACATTCGTTCACCAAATGAAAGTGATGCATGCAGTTCAAGCGCAATTTCTCGCCCACCATCACCATTGCGGTGTTGGCGACTTCGGGCATGGTCATGGCGATCATGCAAACGATGTTCATTCCGTTGCTGGCTCAAATTCCTGACATTTTGAACTGCACGGCCGATAACGCTTCTTGGTTGATCACTGCCACCTTGATTTCTAGTGTGGTTGCTATTCCAACGATGTCACGCCTGGCCGACATGTACGGCAAACGCAAGATGATGTTGATCAGTATTGGCGTGATGGTTGTTGGTTCACTTGTTGGTGCTTTGAGTGAAAACCTTGGCGTACTGATTTTCGCCCGAGCCCTTCAAGGTTTCGCCATTGCACTGATCCCGCTGGGTATGAGCATCATGCGAGATCTCATTCCGCCTGAGCGCTTGGCATCAGGTGTGGCCTTCATGAGCGGATCGATGGGGGTGGGTTCTGCCATTGGTTTGCCATTTGGCGGCATCATTTTTGAGAGTTTGGGTTGGCATTGGATTTTCTGGGTGTCCGTCATCACCGGCAGTTTGTGCGGACTTGCGATCTTCGCAGTTGTTCCTGAATCTAAGGTGCGTGCAGGCGGAAGTTTCGATGTGCGTGGCGCTGTACTCATCTCCGTTGCGCTCACAGCTTTCTTACTTGGTGTGACGAAAGGTTCACATTGGGGTTGGTTAAGTCCAGGGATTCTTACGTGCTGGGCACTCACGCTTGCCGTGATGCTCTATTGGTTCCCGTTTGAGCTCAAGAGTGGTCATCCGATTATCGATTTGCGCACTAGTGCGCAAAAGGCCGTGTTGCTGACCAACATTGCCTCATTACTGGTCGGTTTCGCGATGTACGCAAACATGTTGAGTAGTACGCAGTTCTTAGAAATGCCCGAAGAAAGCGGTTACGGGTTTGGTTTTAGCGTTTCGCATGCAGGTTTGTTGATTCTTCCCGCGTCCCTTTCGATGGTGATTATGGCGCCTGTTGCGGCGCGCATAACGAATGTGTATGGGCCAAAGATCACATTTATTCTTGGCGGGGTCTTCCTTGGTTTTGGCTATGTAATTCGCATGTTCTTCATGGACACACCGTTGCAAGTCATGATCGGTGCAATTGTCGTGTCGCTAGGGACCATGACCAGCATGTCGGCAGCACCCAACATCATTATGCGATCAGTTCCCATCACTGAAACAGCATCGTCGAATGGTTTGAATAACGTTATTCGCAACGTTGGTATGTCGATTTCGAGTGCGACGGTTGCTGCGTTCCTCACCGGTATGACAATCGTGGTTGGCGACAAGATTTATCCAAGTGAATCTGCATTTGTTTCGGTATATGTCGCTGCTGGCCTGTGCGGTTTCGCTGGAGCCGTAGTGGCACTGTTCTTGCCGGCTCACCTAGCAAAGCGCAATGAGGCATTGAGCTCGGGTACTGGAGCGCTGGCAAGAGAAGATCCATCGCTGCTCACGGTGACACCGCATGAATTCGTCATAAACGGCACAATCCTTGACGAGCGTGGCCAACCCGTGGGTCAAGCCAAGGTCACCTACTTCACGCAAGCCGGCCAGCAAATTGACTTTGAGAGAACTGACCATGACGGCACCTACTCGATTGTGCTTCCCGAGCCAGGCGACTACCGAGTTCGCATTGAGTCCGAGGGCAAGGCGGCGGTTGAATCAATCGTGAGTGCCACCCCTCATGCTGCCCTGCAGAAACTCACTATTTAGTTAGACGATTCGCCCACATTTTCCCCCTTCCTCTGGCACCATTCCTGTATCTGTGAAGGAAGGTTGTGTGCATGTCTGTTATGACGCAAGAACGCGAGGCCCTCAAGGGTGCGGTCGCGGATTACCTCGATGCCACGTTCCCCATCGACAAGGTCCATCGCATTGCCAATGGCAAGGAAGATGTGTCTGCGGGTGAATGGACCAAAGCGGCCCAAGGCCTTGGCCTTGCCGGCTTGGTCATTCCTGAGGAATTCGGTGGACAGGGCGCAAGCCTTGGCGAGCTCGGTGTGGTGCTGCAGGAATTCGGTCGCACCTTGGCGCCATTACCCATGCTTTCCAGCGCTGCCCTTGGCACAGTTCCATTCTTGGTATGCGACAACGCCAATGTGAGCAAGCCGTACCTTGAAGCCCTCGCTGCTGGCACCGCTACCGCCGCCTTGGCATTAAGCGAAGCGGCAAACCAGTGGCCAGCAACAATCAACACCACGGTTGCCACCCAAAATGGCGATACGTGGACCGTTACCGGTAGTAAAACATTCATACTCGATAACGGTGGTGCAGATTTCTACATTGTGAGTGCAAGTACTCCGCAGGGTCCTGGCATTTTTGTAGTGAACAGTGCTGACGTGCAACGCACAGACCTCAATGCAATGGATCTGACTCGCAAGCAGAGCTCTATTTCATTCAACAACGCAAAGGCAACTGCTCTTGCGGTGAATGCTCAAAGTCAACTCACCCAGATCCAAAACCTCGCTGCAACCTTGGTAGCCAGTGAGCAACTTGGTGGCGCTGACGCAATTTTGAAGATGATGGTTGAGTACGCAAAGATGCGCGTGCAGTTTGGTCGCATTATTGGTTCGTTCCAAGCAATTAAACACATGTGTGCCAATACTCTGGTCGAAGTTGAACAAGCACGCGGTGCTGCAGAAGATGCAGCCGATCGTGCGGCGCAGGGCGAAGACATCACGTTGTCAGCGAGCTTGGCAAAGATTGCGTGCTCAGAAGTCTTCAGCGATGCAACGCTCACCAATATTCGGGTGCATGGTGGCATTGGCTACACCTGGGAGCATCCAGCTCACCTATATTTCCGTCGTGCTCGCAGCACAAACGCATTGTTTGGTTCGCCTGTGCAACATCGTGAAGCATTACTCGTTGGTTTGGGTTACTAGGAGATATGACGATGACAACTGCAATTGAAACTCCAGCAGAACTTGAAGAGTTCCGTGTCAAGGTGCGCGACTGGTTCTCAAGCAACGCTCAGCGTGAAGATGCGCAGGCCGGTGGCGAAGCAGGCGAAGTAGAAGCAGGCGAAACCGAAGACTTCCTGGTCGTTGCGCGCAATTTCCAAAACAAGTTGTATGACTCCGGCCTTTCTGGTCTTGCTTGGCCGAAGGAATACGGTGGCCAAAGCCTGACGATGAATCACCAGCGGGTATTCAACGAAGAGGCAAGCGGCTATGTCATGCCAAGCACACCATTCATGGTGACCTTAGGCATGTGCGCCCCAACAATCTTGCAGTACGGGACCGAAGAGCAACGCAAGCGCCATATCGGTCCGATGTTGCGTGGCGATGAGATCTGGTGCCAGCTCTTCTCCGAACCAGGTGCAGGTTCTGACGTTGCCGGTCTTACCACGAAGGCTGTCAGGGATGGCGATGAGTGGGTTATCAATGGTCAGAAGGTGTGGACTTCTGGTGCGCACTACTCAAACTTTGGTTTGATTGTTACTCGTACAAACCCAGATGTGCCAAAGCACAAGGGCATCACGATGTTTATCGTTGACATGAAGGCGCCCGGCGTGACGGTTCGTCCATTGCGTCAGATGAGCGGTGCTAGTGGCTTCAATGAAGTCTTCTTCGACAACGTTCGCCTGCCAGCAACTGCCCTTGTTGGTGAAGTTGATCAAGGATGGACCGCAGCAATTGGCACGCTGATGAATGAGCGTGTCAGTATCGGTGCAGGCGGTGGAGGTCTTGGCCGTGGCACCGGAACTGTGCAGTTCGATCGCCTCGCTGAGCTTGCAACGCATACAGGTGCAATCACTGATCCGGTGACACGTAATGAACTTGCCACCATCTGGGTTAAGGAGCGCACGTTGGCGATCCTTGGTGATCGCATGCGGGCCAGCCTGAAGTCAGGCAATGCGCCAGGACCTGAAGGTTCGATTGCCAAGCTTGCTGGTTCTGAATTAGGTAGCCGCGTGGCTGATATGGCGATGGATTTGCTTGCCGAGTCAGGTCAAGCGTGGACCAATGATGACGAAGAGTCATTGCGTTGGGCCACGAACCTGCTGGGTTCCCCAGGTGGAGCCATCGCTGGCGGTACTCCAGAAATCATGCGCAACATTCTTGGTGAACGTTCCCTAGGCTTGCCAAAGGAACCGCAGCTTGATCGTGACATGCCGTTTAAGGAAATTCGAGCGAACTAACTGCATCACATAACGTCATGAGGGTCTGTAGCGAAAGCTGCAGGCCCTCTGACTTTTCCACAAGCAGATGTTGCATTGGTATCGCGTCCACAGTTTCAGGTTGGTCATTGCAGAGCGAAATCCAACGTCTTTAGGTTCATCAAGCCGGCCTTATTTGCCGCGATCACACACAGCGGGTGTGGTCGTGGTGAAGAAGGGAGGTATCGGAGTGGATCGATTCGATTCAGTGATGCGAAGGGCTCTGACCCTGTGCACAATTCTTAACGGAATTACACAGACGGTCAGAGCCCTTGCAGAACTACTCCGGACCCTTCGGGGTTACGGATAACTCCGGTTAGGGGCATCAGCAGCAGGAACTGCTGGTGCCCTCATAAAGTACAACAACGCCAACGTGTTTTCAAGGTTTCCATCCACAGCTACGTGTGGCCCGTGGTTCTCATCCACAGATTTCAATCGGACGTGGCGCAAACATTTCCTCGTATTTATGTTCATTTCACCGCACCTTTTTCGCGACGGTTGTGTCAATGAGATACAGCCGCGGTGAAGAAGGGAGGTGGAGGAGTGGATCAGGAAACTGGTCGGGGAATGCGAATGGCCCTGGCAGTGTGCGTAATTCTTAACGGAACCGCACAAACTGTCAGGGCCATCGCGGACCTCATTCGAGCCCTACGGGGCTACGGATAGCACCTTCGGGGCATCAGCAGCACGAACTGCTGGTGCCCCACCAAAATACAACAGAAGGTCGAGAAAAATCAATAACCGCAGTGGTTATTAGATCTTGCGCAGCACGCTCACGATCTTGCCCATGATGGTCGCGTCATCACCAAGGATTGGTGCGTACGCAGGGTTGTGCGGCATCAACCACACATGACCATCACGACGCTTCAACGTTTTCACGGTGGCTTCGTTGTCTAACAGTGCAGCAACGATTTCGCCGTTTTCTGCAGTTGCTTGACTGCGCACAACAACCCAGTCTCCATCGCAGATTGCTGCGTCGATCATTGAGTCGCCGCTGACACGCAACATGAACAGTTCGCCATCGCCAACAAGATCGCGCGGCAGTGGGAACACTGCTTCAACTTCTTGTTCAGCAAGGATTGGTCCACCTGCTGCAATGCGACCAACCATGGGCACAAGCGCTGCACTTGAGCGAACGCGCGAGTCAGCCTGCGCAGCCGGATCTTCAGTAACAACCCGCAGGGTTGGAGCAGAGCCGGATGCCGAGTCTGAGTTCATTGAGCCGCCATCGCCAAGGGCTGCTGGCAGTGGGGTGGATGGGTCAGCGACCACCATCGCGCGTGGACGGTTGGGGTCGCGGCGCAGGTAGCCGAGCTTTTCCAAGCTCTTGAGTTGGTGGGAGACCGAGGACGAAGAGGTCAGGCCAACGGCTTCACCGATTTCGCGAACGCTTGGGGGATAGCCGCGATCATCGATGGATTCGCGAATCATCACCAGGATCTGGCGCTGACGTGTGGTGAGGCCGTCGCTATCTGCCGGGCCGTCAGGCAGTTCCACGATCTTGCTCATTTTCACTCCAACCATTCGAACATCGGACATTTCACGGGGGAAACCTCTCGAACATCTGCAATGTCAGACCCTCAAGACAGGGTTCACGTTAACCGATGCGACACGCCAAATCAAACACATGTTCGAATGTGCTGGACGTGTCGCTAGGGAATCTGCTAGAAATCGCACATACGTTCGATCGAACAGGTGTTCGAAAGGATGAGGCAAGACCAGTAAGACCAGCAAGACCAGCAGGACCAACTGAACATTCTTCCCCGAATGAAAGGCACGACCATGGCGATCGCACTCTCAGTAGCTCCAGTTAGCCGCCCACTGCCACGGGCACCTCGTGCGGCCGGTCAATCCCACCGGTCGGCAGCGGTGAAAGCCAATGCCACCACGAAGAAGCAGTCACTGCGCCTTACGCGTCGCGGTCGTCTGGTCGTGTTCTTCGCAGTAGTCGTCGCCTTGTTTGCGGCGATGATGGTGTTTGGTTCGATGGCCAATGCAACGGCAACCAATGCAGGTCCAGCAACTGCAACTGTTGTCGTGCAGCCAGGTGAGTCACTGTGGTCCATCGCGCAAACTCTTGCGCCAAACCAAGACCCACGCGCGACGATCAATGACATCAAGGATCTCAATGGCATGAATACTGCAGTGGTTGCTGTTGGTCAGTCGATTGTGGTTCCCGTTATTCGTTAAGCAGTTTCGAAGTAAAACTCGAGCGCATCTCGAACGACGTCGCTCACAAATGATTGATCGAATTCAACCCGTGAACACAAGCGTTTGTGGAGTTCAGGGCTGAGTTTGACTTGAATAGTTTTTGCAACACTTGATCCCATTGTTGGTCGCCCGCGCTTCTTATATC
>WLOE01000036.1 GCA_009699465.1 Actinomycetota bacterium
ATTCGTCCCCATCTTTCCCACAGGTGTGGATAAGGGTTGTGTATAACCTTGTGGATGATGAAGAATTCACCTGTAATATTTTTGATTTCGTTGGTTTTTCTCTGGTTTAAGTATTCACTTTCCCACCAGTGGAAAACCTGTGGATAAGTATGTATTTCCGTTGATGAAAGGTTGACGTCTGGGGATGGGCGGAGAGAAAAATGTGGACGAGCTTGTCTCCTTGAAGGGTTATTCACAATTGTCGCTTTTTACCCCTCAGGATGTCCACATCTCCTTGGGATAACCCCACGCTTACTGACCACAGGAAACATCCTTCATCCACACAATCCACAGGACCTACGACTACTACTACCTCTATCTACCTATCGAGATAAATAACAACCATAAGTAGTGCAACAATCACCCCCTCACCTTTTGGTGGTCGGTTCGTTTAAGGGGAACACGTGAAGATTCGAGTTGAGCGCGACACTCTCGCTGATGCGGTGGCTTGGGCTGCTCGCACCCTTCCCTCCCGACCGTCGTTACCAGTACTTGCTGGGCTTGTACTTACCGCTGAAGGTGACAGCCTGACACTCAGTAGTTTTGATTACGAGGTCTCAGCCCGGGTGGCAATCAGTGCCGACATAGAAATTCCAGGAACAACATTGGTGTCCGGCCGGCTCCTGGCCGACATCGCTCGCTCACTTCCAGGTGCACCTGTGAATTTAGTGAGTGAAGGAACACGAATCGTTCTTACATGTGGGCGTTCGTCTTTCACACTTCCCACATTGCCAGTTGAGGATTACCCACAACTTCCAGCAATGCCACAAAGTTCAGGGGAAATTAACGCAGCCGTGTTTGCTGAAGCTGTTGCACAGGTTGCAATTGCTGCAGGGAAAGACGACACATTGCCGACGCTCACGGGTATTCGGATGGAAATTGAAGGGCAATCAATCACGTTAGCCGCAACTGATCGCTATCGACTTGCCGTGCGTAACTTCACTTGGTCACCCACAACATCATCAATTTCCACCCAAGCACTTATTCCGGCGCGAACCCTTGCTGACACAGCAAAAGCACTTGCAAATGCAGAAGGTGTGACACTGGCACTTGCACAAGCCGGCGAAGGTCTCATCGGTTTTGAAGGAAACGGCCGGCGCACCACTACACGTCTCCTTGATGGAGAGTTCCCTAAGTACCGCTCACTTCTTCCGAGTGAGTCCGCAGGTATTGCGACAATTGAGATTGCGGCTCTTGCTGATGCAGTCAAGCGTGTAGCACTTGTTGCCGAGCGCAACACTCCAGTGCGGTTAGCTTTTGAAGGATCAGAAGTGATTCTTCGTGCAGGTGCAGGTGAAGATGCACAGGCAAATGAAGCCGTTGAATCAGTGCTTGATGGGGATGACATTGAAATCGCCTTCAACCCGACATATCTTCTTGATGGACTTGCGGCTCTTGACGCACCATATGTACGAATGTCATTTACCCAATCAACACGGCCTGCCGTACTCACCGGTGCAGCTGATCCGTCATCAGAACTACGCGATGACTATCGCTACTTGTTGATGCCTGTTCGCTTGACTGGCTGAGACTAAAAGCCAAACATGTGGGTTTCTCAGCTAACCCTGACTGATATTCGGTCGTATACCGAGGTTGACGTCACACTTACACCAGGCGTGACAACTTTCGTGGGTCGAAATGGTCAAGGAAAAACAAACCTTGTTGAAGCGATTGGCTATATAGCAACCCTTGGTTCACATCGTGTTGCAAGTGATGCCCCACTCGTACGTTTTGGCACCGAACAAGGAATTATTCGGTGCAGTGTGCACGCACATGATCGCGAGACAATGGTCGAGCTGGCAATTCTTCCGGGGCGTGCGAACAAAGCGCGAATTAATCGTTCGCCGGCAGCACGCACGCGAGATGTATTAGGGATTTTACGAGTGGTGATCTTCGCTCCTGAAGATCTGTCATTGGTGAAGGGTGATCCATCTGATCGCCGTAAATTCCTTGACGACCTACTAGTGCAACGAATCCCACGTCTGGCGGGTACGCGTGCAGACCTCGAACGCATCCTGAAACAACGCAACGCGCTTTTGAAGTCAGCCCGCACAAACCGCAAAGCAAACGATGAATATCTCGACAGCACACTCAGTGTGTGGAATGAGCAACTTGCAACAACGGGTGCGGAACTTATTGCAGCTCGCCAGGTGTTATTGAGTGAGCTCACTGAACCTGCCGTTGATAACTACACCTACATCAGTGAAGACCCGACGGCGAAACTCAGTCTCACATATCTTTCAAACCTCAGTTCAGTGTTGGGTGAGAAAGTTCCTATTGGTTCGCCAGACAAAGAAGCGTGGAAAACAGCACTACTCGAAGCGATGAAGGTACGTCGCAAAGATGAAGTTGATCGCGGACTCACCCTGGTTGGTCCACAACGCGATGATCTGCATTTAGGACTAGGACCAGTTCCAGCAAAGGGCTACGCCTCACATGGAGAATCGTGGTCAATTGCGCTAGCCCTGAGGTTGGCAAGCTTTGATGTGTTGCGCGAAGACGGCGAAGACCCAGTCTTAATCCTTGACGATGTGTTTGCTGAACTTGATGCTCAGCGCCGCGAGCGTCTTGCTGGGCGGTTGACGCAAGCCACCCAGGTCCTCATCACCGCCGCAGTCGATGCCGACATCCCAATTGAGCTCTTGGGCTCGCGCTTTCGCGTAGATGCTGGGAAAGTGAGCCATGACCACTGAGCGAGGCGATGCGGCTGCCAAGGCGCTGAGTCGGGCTGTTGGCGCTGGTAAACCTCGCAAGAAGCCAAGCAATAACAATCGGCCGGTTTCAAGTTCTGACTCCCGCGACCCTCAAACTCTGGGCAATGCCGTTGACGATCTGATCGCACAACGCGGCTGGAAGCAGGACAGCGCCGGTGCCCAGGTGGTAACCCAATGGGCCCAAATCGTGGGGGAGGACTTAGCTAGCCACGTGGTCCCAGAGTCCTTTGAACAAGGAATCCTGATATTGGCCGCCGAATCCACCACTTGGGCGACCCAGGTGCGCCTGATGCTGCCGCAACTGCGCAAAAATATTGACGCTGCTGTGGGCACGGGGGTAGTCAGCGATATCCGGATCCAAGGCCCACAAGGACCGTCATGGAAGTCTGGCCTCCGGCACGTCAAAGGCAGGGGTCCACGCGACACCTACGGGTGATCACTCGGGGCAAATCAGCACTCCTAGGGCGATTATTGGGCCCAATCCATACACCGGTTCTAGCCCCGGGGGTTCAAACGGTGCTAGAGGCCGCCACGGGCCGATAAATTCGAGGGAACTACTCAAAAACAGGTAGAATGAAATTATTGTTGTTTTTGCCTGAGGAGGCCGGTTTCACGTGTCGTATGACGCCAGTGCCATTCAAGTTCTCGAAGGCCTTGATGCAGTCCGTAAACGCCCCGGTATGTACATCGGTTCCACCGGCGAGCGCGGCCTACACCACTTGGTCTATGAAGTAGTCGATAACTCGGTCGACGAGGCCATGGCGGGCTACGCCACCACCATCTCGGTCACCTTGTTGGCCAATGGCGGCGTGCGCGTAGTCGACGATGGCCGCGGTATCCCGGTCGACATCGTGGAAAGCGAAGGCAAGCCAGCCGTTGAAGTCGTGCTCACAGTGCTTCACGCCGGCGGCAAGTTTGGCGGTGGCGGTTATTCCGTTTCCGGTGGTTTGCACGGCGTAGGTGTGTCAGTAGTGAACGCGCTTTCTAAGAAACTTGAAGTGGAAGTCCGTCGTAACGACAGCGTTTACCGCCAAAGCTACGTCTCTGGTGTTCCGCAAGCTGAACTTTCACGAGACGAAGCGGCCGATCACACCGGCACCACCGTTACCTTCTGGGCCGACGAAGACATTTTTGAAACTACCACCTACGACTTCACGACCTTGGCTCGTCGCTTCCAAGAGATGGCTTTCCTGAATAAAGGCCTCACTCTGGAACTCACCGATGAACGTCTCGTTGTCGACACACCAGCAAATGCAGGCAGTGATGCTGAAGTAACAAACGCAATTGAATTCATCGCACCAGTTGAAGAAGCTGATCGCATCCGCACTGTGCGCTACCACTACGAAGGTGGCATCGCCGACTTCGTTGAACACATCAATGCGAGCAAGGGTGCATCACATCAGCACATCATCTACTTCGAAGCTGAAGCAGAAGATAAGCAAATGAGTGCTGAAGTTGCGATGCAGTGGAACAACACCTACGCAGAATCCGTGTATACCTTCGCGAACACCATCAACACACATGAAGGTGGCACCCACGAAGAAGGTTTCCGCACTGCGCTTACTTCATTGGTGAATAAGTTTGCTCGCGAGTGGAACATCTTGAAAGAAAAAGATGCGAACTTAAGTGGCGAAGATATTCGTGAAGGTCTTACCGCAATCATCAGTGTGAAGTTGACCGAGCCACAGTTTGAAGGTCAAACAAAGACCAAGCTTGGCAACACCGAGATGAAGGCGTTCGTCCAAAAGGCTGTAAATGATCAGCTTGGTGAATGGCTAGAGAAGAACCCTGCAGAAGGCAAGGAAATTGCACGCAAGAGTGTGAATGCTTCTGCTGCACGTATCGCCGCGCGTAAGGCGCGCGATTTGGCTCGTAACCGTAAGGGTTTGCTTGGCGGCGCAGGTATGCCAGGCAAACTCATCGACTGCTCAAGCCGCGAGCCTGAGGAGTGTGAGGTCTACATCGTGGAGGGCGACTCCGCAGGAGGATCAGCACGTCAAGGTCGCGATCCCAAGCGCCAAGCTATCCTGCCAATTCGCGGCAAGATTTTGAACGTTGAAAAGGCCCGCATCGACAAGGTGCTCCAGAACACTGAAGTGCAGGCACTTGTGTCTGCATTCGGTACTGGCATCCAAGACGAGTTCGACATTAACCGCCTTCGCTACCACAAGGTGGTGTTGATGGCTGACGCTGACGTCGACGGTCAACACATCCGCACACTATTGCTGACCTTGTTGTTCCGCTTCATGCGTCCACTCGTTGAAGGTGGCTTTGTGTACCTCGCGCAACCACCGCTGTACAAAATTAAGTGGTCACGCGACGACGCAAACTTTGCGTACTCCGATCGTGAACGCGACGCAATCATTGAAGCCGGGATCGCTGCCGGCAAGCGTCTTCCAAAGGAAGAAGCAGTGCAGCGCTATAAGGGCCTTGGTGAAATGAATGCCGATGAACTCTGGGACACCACGATGGATCCAGAACATCGCGTTCTCCTTCAGGTCACTCTTGAAGATGCGGCGCAAGCCGATGAGATGTTTAGCGTGCTCATGGGCGAAGACGTAGAAGCTCGCCGTAATTTCATCCAGCAGAACGCACGCGACGTGCGCTTCCTCGACATCTAGCCTGTAGGAGTTATTGGTGTCTGAAGAAATTGGCGTGATTGATCATCACGGCCGTATTGAACCCGTTGACCTGCAAACAGAAATGCAGCGCTCGTACCTGGACTACTCGATGTCCGTCATCGTGTCGCGAGCACTACCTGACGTACGCGATGGATTAAAGCCAGTGCACCGTCGGGTGTTGTACGCAATGTACGACGGTGGCTACCGACCTGATCGCAACTTCTCCAAGAGTGCGCGCGTGGTCGGCGATGTCATGGGTAACTACCACCCACACGGCGACTCTGCGATTTACGACGCTCTTGTGCGGTTGGCACAGCCATGGTCATTGCGTTATCCATTGGTGCAAGGCCAAGGCAACTTTGGGTCCCCTGGTAACGACCCGGCTGCGGCCCAGCGTTACACCGAATGTCGTATGGCTCCATTAGCAATGGAGATGGTTCGCGACATCGACGAAGAAACCGTCGACTTCGGACCAAACTACGACGGTCGCACCCAAGAACCCCTTGTGCTGCCAAGTCGCTTCCCGAACCTGTTGGTCAACGGCAGTTCCGGCATCGCCGTGGGTATGGCCACCAATATTCCGCCGCACAACCTGCGTGAAATTGCTGCAGCCGCGCAATGGGTACTTTCCAACCCAGAAGCATCAGTTGAAGATCGCCAGGCGGCGCTTATTGAAATCGTGAAGGGACCTGACTTCCCAACCGGTGCGCTCATTGTTGGGCGTCGCGGTATTGATGATGCCTACCGCACTGGCCGTGGCTCAATCACGATGCGCGCAGTGGTAACTGTTGAAGAAGATGCTCGCGGCCGCCAGATTTTGGTGGTTACCGAACTCCCGTACCAAGTCAACCCTGACAACTTGCTGCTTCGCATTGCAGAGCAAGTTGGCGAAGGCAAGCTCACGGGTATTGCTGACGTGCGTGACGATTCGTCTTCACGTACCGGCATGCGTTTGATCATTGAGCTCAAGCGTGATGCTGTGGCTCAGGTGGTGTTGAACCAACTGTTTAAGCACACCCAGCTGCAAGACAACTTCGGTGCCAACATGCTGGCCATCGTTGATGGCGTGCCACGCACACTTACCCTTGAAGCCTTCATTCGCCATTGGGTTACTCACCAGATTGAAGTGATTCAGCGCCGTACGCGTTACCGTCTGCGGAAGGCCGAAGAACGCGCACATATTTTGCGCGGCTATCTCAAGGCTCTTGATGCACTCGACGAGGTCATTGCGCTGATTCGTGCTTCAGCAACTGTTGAAGATGCACGCACTGGCTTGATGGCATTGCTTGAGATTGATGAACTTCAAGCAACCGCAATTCTGGATATGCAACTTCGACGTCTCGCTGCGTTGGAACATCAAAAGATTCTTGATGAGTATGAAGAACTGATGACCAAAATCAATGACTACAACGACATCCTTGGTTCACCAGAGCGTCAGCGCACCATCGTGTCTGACGAACTCAATGAAATCACCGAGAAGTACGGCGATGATCGTCGCACTGACTTCGCGGCCTTCGATGGCGATGTTGCTGACGAAGATCTCATTGCCGTTGATGATGTTGTGGTCACAATCACCGCTGGCGGTTACGCCAAGCGCACGAAGACTGAGCTGTATCGCGAGCAGCGTCGTGGCGGTAAGGGTGTGAAGGGTGCGCAACTGCGTCAAGACGACGTGGTTGAACACATGTTCGTCACCACAACGCACCACTGGTTGCTGTTCTTTACGAACAAGGGTCGCGTGTACCGCGCGAAGGGTTATCAACTTCCTGAAGCTGGTCGTGATGCCCGTGGGCAACACGTCGCAAACCTCTTGGCCTTCCAACCAGATGAAACCATCGCTCAGGTTCTAGCAATTGAGAACTACGAAGCTGGGGAACACTTGGTGTTGGCAACCCGACGCGGCATGGTGAAGAAGACTCGTTTGAGTGAATACGACACCAATCGCACCGGCGGCATCATTGCAATCAACCTTGCTGATGAAGACGAAGTGATTTCAGCCCGTTTGGTTTCCGAGAACGATCACTTGATCATGTTCTCGCGCAAGGGCATGTCGGCTCGCTTTGATGCCAAAGACGAAACCTTGCGTCCAATGGGTCGTGCAACTGGTGGCGTGATTGGCATGCGCTTCCGTGGCGACGACGCATTGCTCGCTATGGATGTCATTCGCGAAGGTGCCTTTGTGGTCACCATCACTGATGGTGGTTTTGCCAAGCGCACCAACGTTGACGAATGGGCACCAAAGGGTCGCGGCATTCTTGGCGTGCGCGCGATGAAGTTGGTTGAAGAGCGTGGATCCATGGTTGGCGCAATGGTGTGCGATGAAACCGATCAGATCTTCGCGATTGCTTCCAACGGTGTGGTGATCCGCACCAGCGTGGCGCAGGTTCGTCCATCGGGTCGAGACACTATGGGTGTGCGCTTGATGAACCTGGCTGACGGGGATGCGATCGTGGCGGTTGCCCGTGGTGGTGAGGCTGAAGACGAGGAACTCGACGATGCCGAGATCGCTGGCAGCACCGATCTTGAGGCCGCTGCTGAAGTTCCAGTTGAGGTAGCTGCTCAAGAAGCTGAGTAAGAGTAGGAATTGATCAGATCCCCGGGCCCAAAGCCCGGGGCAAAGGACCCCTTCACAATCGGGTAAGGTTTCCACTCGCACCTTTACGGAGTCTTGGCTCACGATAAGTGCGGAACGGGCCTATAGCTCAGCTTGGTTAGAGCGCTTCCCTGATAAGGAAGAGGTCGATGGTTCAAGTCCATCTAGGCCCACGTGAAAAAACTAGTAGTGTTGGCTCTTCTTGCAGGCGTGGGTTACTACGTGTACAAGCAGTACCAGGCCAATCAAGATGATTCCGACCTCTGGTCGGAACCAACAGATGCACCTGATCTACGATAGGTTCTCGTAGTCCTCAGGGGGATTAGCTCAGTTGGTAGAGCGCTGCCTTTGCAAGGCAGATGTCAGGAGTTCGAGTCTCCTATCCTCCACAAATCAAACCCGGCGCAAGCCGGGTTTTTGTTTTGGGGTGACCGTTGGACGCGTGAGGCAGGATGACAGGATTGCACCATGACTACGACTGCAACCTTGCACACCTCAAAGGGTGACATCAAGCTCAACCTGTTCCCAGATCACGCTCCAAAGACCGTTGAGACCATCCTGGGTCTTGCTGAAGGCTCCATTGAATGGACCAATCCAAAGACCGGAGAAAAATCGAACACCGCGTTGTATGACGGAACTGTGTTCCACCGCGTTATCGACGGCTTCATGATCCAAGGCGGCGACCCACTGGGCACCGGCACCGGCGGCCCAGGCTTCCGTTTCGCCGACGAACCACATCCAGAGCTCGTCTTTGATCGCCCGTACTTGTTCGCGATGGCAAACTCAGGCCCAAACACCAACGGTTCACAGTTTTTCATCACTGTTGCACCAACCACATGGTTGAACTTTAAGCACACCATCTTCGGTGAAGTTGCTGATCAGGCATCTCGCGATGTCGTCGACGCAATTGGCACCACCAAGGTCGGCCCTGGCGATCGCCCACTTGAGCCAATCACCATTAATTCAGTCACCGTTACGCGCGACTAATTACCAACTCGATGACAGAGCACACAGGTTCCAATTTGGAGCCTGTGTGCTCTTCTCACGTAGACCGTGTCACATATATCAAGTGCACGCGCTGCGATAACCCAATCTGCACAGAGTGCATGATTCCTGCATCCGTTGGTTTTCAATGCCCTACATGTGTTGGTAATACACGGGTTCCCAAGGTTGTGACGCCCGTCGGTGGAGCAAGTGTGGAAAAGCCATACGTCACCTATGCATTGATCGCAGTCAACATTGTGGTGTTCCTACTGCAATTCTCAATTGGTATTGATGAATCATCACGGGAATTCGGCATGTGGCCGGCTGGTATTGCGATTGAAGGTAGCTACTGGTCGCTTATGACAAGTGCGTTCATGCATGCATCTCCGTTGCACATTGCATTCAATATGTACATCTTGTATGTCATGGGTGCAACCTTGGAACGCATCTTTGGCCGTACGCGTTTTATTGCGTTGTATTTGTTGGCAGCGTTAGGCGGTTCTGTTGCTTCCTATTGGTTCAGTGATCTGCGCACAGTTTCTGTTGGTGCAAGTGGCGCGGTATTTGGGTTGATGGGTGCGTTTATTGTTGCTGGTCGTCGACTGCGCTTTGACATCACGCAAGTCTTAATTCTTTTAGGCATCAACTTGGCCTTTGGATTCATTGGCGAGGGTGTTGACTGGCGGGCCCATCTGGGCGGCATGGCTGTTGGCGCCATCGTTGCAGGGATCTTCGTGTTCGCTCCTCGCAAGCATCAGACCCTGATACAGGGTGTTGGTTGTGCCGCTGTGTTGATCGTGCTGATCGTGGCGGTGATGGCGCGAACCACAGATATTCAGAATCTTCTGGCCCCATTTGTGCCGGGCATTGCGACCTAAATCGTCATCCAGGGTACTTCAGGACGGCTAGCCCCAAGAGGGCAGAGTTATCCACAGAGTTATCCACAGGTGTGGATGAATTACACGCGTGTAAGTAGGGCTACTGCCACTTCGTGGACAGAAAAAAGCCCACGATGATGAAGCCAAATCCAATGCCCACATTCACGATATTGGCCAGGTCGCGCATGATTGGAATCGATGGCCCAGCGATGTAGAACAACACGATGTAGATCAGGCCAACCACGAAGCAGGCCACCATGGTTGGCGCTAGCCAACGAGGGGAACCCAGCTTTGCAATCTTGTGCTCACCCATGGTTGGGGGCGCTTGATAGCCGAGGTCCTTCTTACGCTTCTTGGACACCGGCACGGCACACACCCTTCGCTCAACGAGGCTCGCCTAGGTGGACGACCTCAACCCTGAGAAGATACCGCTTATGACCCGAATCTTGGTTGTGGACAACTACGACAGTTTTGTCTTCAACATCGTCCAGTACCTCGCTCAGTTGGGTGCGGAGGTTACGGTGAAGCGCAACGATGAGGTCACCACCGCGCAAGCCCTCGATTACGACGGGATTTTGCTTTCACCGGGTCCGGGCACTCCGGAAGATGCGGGTGTGTGCATGGCCATCGTGCGTGATTGCGGTGGCAAGGTGCCTATCTTTGGCGTGTGTCTTGGCCACCAAGCGATCGCTGCAGCCTTTGGCGCAACGGTTAACCGTGCACCCGAGCTTGTTCACGGCAAAGTTTCATCAGTGCATCACGGCGAGGTAGGTGTGATGGCGGGCCTTCCGGAACCATTCACGGCTACGCGTTACCACTCACTTGCGGTGGATCCCACAACGATGCCCGATGAACTTTTTGTTACTGGGCAAACTGATACCGGAATCATTATGGGTATCCGCCACCGCACAATGGCTATCGAAGGTGTGCAGTTCCATCCAGAGTCGGTGTTAACCGAAGGTGGACATCGCATGCTGGCTAACTGGCTCGCTGAATGCGGTGACACCAATGCAATCAAGAACAGCGAAGGCTTAGCACCGGTCGTCCATCACTAATGTGAAACTTCGCCGCGAAGAGTTACGGCGTAACTGGTGGAGCAGATACTGCCGCAGCACGACCAACAGTGATCGTCACAACGGAACCGCGATCTAACTTTGAACCAGCTTGAGGTGATTGCGCGAGTACCTTTCCAGCAGCATCGGCACCTGTATCTTGGTAGATCACCTGTGGATCAAAGCCTGCTTGCACAATGTCACTGCGCGCTTGTGCCTCTTGCTGACCGACAACTTGTGGCACAGAGACTGATCCTGAAGCAATTGTGATCGCTACCGTGCTTCCAGCATTGACTTGCGTACCTTCAAGTGGTGATTGTGAAAGCACATAACCTGCAGGCTGATCGGAGTCTTCCTCAGTAATTGGACCCATCTGCAAATTGGCATCAAGCAGCGCTGTGCGCGCATCATTGACGGAAGACAAACCAACGAGCTGTGGAACCGTTGCCTTTTCCTTGCCACTGCTCACAGAAACGTTGACTGCCTGGCCTTCTTCAATGGTTTCACCGGATGCTGGCTGCTGCGCAATGATGCGACCCTCAGGACGATCAGAAACTTCGGCGCTTTGCGCACCCAACGTCAAATTATTCGTGATGAGTAACTGTTGAGCACTTTCAATAGTGAGACCTTCAAGATTTGGTACGACAACACGAGCCGCACCACCACCACCAAGTACAAACTGACCAATCAGCAATACGGCTGCAATCAGGCCAAGCACTATCGCGCTGGCGATCGCCCAGAAACCAGTGCCGCGACGGCGTTTTGGTTGGCGTGAGCGCGCATACTCAGCAATGCCCGCAGCTTCAACAGGAGCAAGCATCTGCGTGTGATCGTCAGCCATAACTACAGGCACCGCGGCCGTCATCGGGCCGCCTTGAATCATGCGCTCAACATCGGCGCGGAATTCAGCGGCGGTTTGGTAACGCTGATCTGTGCGTTTGGCCAATGCAGCAAGAACAATCAAATCAATTTCAGGTGAAACACCATTGTCGATTTGGGAAGGCGGAGTCGGCATTTCGGAAACATGTTGATAGGCAATTGACACTGCCGATTCACCGGTAAAGGGCGGACGCCCCGTAAGAAGTTCATACAACAAGACACCAGCGCTATAAAGATCACTGCGCGCATCAACGACTTCACCCCGAGCTTGTTCAGGTGAGAGGTACTGAGCAGTGCCCATGACAGCGGAGGTCGCAGTAACCGAGGTATTGAGTTCGTTGATTGCTCGGGCAATACCGAAGTCCATCACTTTTACATCACCTGAGCGGGTGAGCATGACGTTGCCTGGTTTGATATCGCGATGCACGATGCCGTGACGATGTGCGTAATCAAGAGCCGAGAGCACACCGGAAATAATTTCCAGCGCGCGCTCAGGAAGCAGACGACGTCCAGAAGTCAACAATTGACGCAAGGTCATGCCATCGACATATTCCATGACGATGTACGGAACAACTTCTTGCGGTCCGCCTCCTTCAGCATCAAGGCGATCTTCACCAGTGTCGTACACAGCGACGATATTTGGGTGGTTCAGTGCGGCAGCTGACTGAGCTTCGCGGCGAAAGCGCACCTGGAAGTCAGGGTCGCGTGCAAGGTCAGGGCGCAAAATTTTGATAGCAACGCGCCGACCTAAACGAACGTCCCGTGCTTCATGGACTTCAGCCATGCCGCCGCGCCCAATGACCTCGCCAATTTCATAGCGATCACCGAGCATGCGTACGTCGCTCACAAAGCCTCCATCACGTTAAGACTTCTATCTTCGCAGGTTTGTTCACGATTGCTTGAGTACGGCCTGCATAACTTTCTTAGCAATTGGTGCAGCCAAGCCGTTACCGCTGATTTCAGTGGTTCCTGCCTGCTCAATGCATACAGCCACGGCAACCTTTGGATTTTGTGCCGGAGCAAAGGCGACGAACCAAGCAACGGATGGCCGGTCATTGCCTGTTTGCGCAGTGCCAGTCTTGCCCGCAACGTCAATCCCGGAAATTCGAGCATTCGATCCCGTGCCGTTGTTGACGACATTAACCATCAGTGCAGTCTCTGTTGCGGCGTTAGCCACCGTCATGGACTGCTGAAAAATCGTGGGCTGAGTGGATTGCAACACTGAAAGGTCTGGCCCACGGATTTCTTGAACCAAGAAGGGATTCATTAAGACGCCTTTATTACCGATTGCTGCTCCAACCATTGCCATTTGCAAGGCTGTTGCCCGCACCTCGTATTGACCAATAGCACTCAGAGCAGTTTGTGGCAGGTCAGGATCAGTGGGAAAGGTTGAGCGAGCAGCACGCAATGGCAATTCAAAACGCGTATCAAAGCCCATCAACTGCGCCTGTTCACGTAACGCGTCAGCTCCGAGCTGATTACCGAGCCAGGCAAAAGCAGTGTTACAAGAAATTGCGAGCGCCTGTTTCAACGTCACCATGCCACCTGGACCACATGCAGTACGCGTCCAGTTATTGATCTTCTTTGTTGAGTTAGGTAGTTGATAGGTCTTAGGTCCAGGGATTAACGATTCAGGCGTGTAGTTCCCAGAGGCCAATGCTGCTGCGGTCGTTACCAACTTGAAGGTTGAGCCAGGTGGATTCAGCGAAACGATCGGCCGATTGAGTAATGGCTTGTCGGGATCAGCAGTGAGTGATTCGTAATAGGTACGAATATCTGCTGGCTTATGGCTGGATAAGATATTTGGATCAAAGGAAGGCGACTGTGCAGAAGCCAAGATCTTTCCGGTGGCCGGTTCAATGGCCACGACTGCACCAACTTTGGTGCCTAATCCCTCGAAGGCCGCAAGCTGCGCATCCGGGTTAATCGTGGTGACGACCGATCCGCCTTGTATTTGGCGGCCGGCAAAGAGTTGCTTAGTGCGATCCACAAAGAGCAGATCGGAGCTGCCATTGAGGATCTTGTTTTCCGTACGTTCTAAGCCAGTAGCACCGTAAACAAGTGAATAGAAACCAGTGATAGGCGCATAGAGCGGTCCATTGGAATACGTACGCTGGTAACGCAAAGTGTCACCCGTTTCCACTGATCGAGCTGCGGTATCAGTGGCAACCACAATCGGACCACGTTCCCGGTCATATTGCGCAAGCAGTTGACGTTGATTGCCAGGACGATCGCGGTAGTCCGCAGATTTGAATACCTGAATAAAGGTGACGTTGGCAATCATGGCCAATAACAAAATTGCGAACACCGCACCAATGCGTCGAATTGGGCGGTTCATACCCGCCTCACCACCTGAGTAAGCGCTTCATCAACTGGCGGCACAAACACATCTGGACGCCGGGCACGATCTGAAATACGAATCAGCAGCGCAACGATCACCCAGTTGGCCACCAGCGACGAACCGCCATAGGAGAGAAATGGTGTGGTGAGCCCAGTGAGGGGAATCAATCGAGTAACGCCGCCGATAATGACGAACACTTGGATCGCCAGAACAATGGAAAGACCAACTGCCAACAACTGGCCAAAGGAGTCGCGCACTGCAATGGCGGTGCGAAGTCCGCGTTCAATCAAAATGCCAAAGAAGAGCAGCAATGCGCACATGCCAACAAGACCAAGTTCTTCGCCGATGGCAGCCACGATGAAGTCGGTGTTGGCGAACGGGACAAACTCTGGATAGCCCTGGCCTAAACCGCTACCGAACAAGCCACCACTGGCAAAGCCATAGAGCGATTGCACAAGTTGATAGCCATCGCCATTGCTATCTGCCCACGGATCCCACCAGATATTCACACGAAGGCGAACGTGTCCGAAGGCAAAGTAAGCAAGGGTCGCACCAACAATGAATAGCGATCCGCCAATGATCAGCCAGCCGCGGCGTTGAGTTGCGACATAGAGCATGCAAACAAATAGACCGAAGAACAACAGGGAAGTGCCAAGATCGCGTTGGAAAATCAGCACACCAAGAGACACCAACCACGCGACCAGCAGCGGGCCAACGTCTTTAGGTCGAGGGAAACCAACACCAAGTACCTTGGTGCGCACGAGTGCGAGCGAGTCACGCTTCACCACGAGGTAGCCAGCAAAGAAGATCGTTAAGAAAATTTTGGATGCTTCAGCTGGTTGAAATGACAATCCAAAGAACTGCACCCACAGCCGAGCACCGTTAACTGTTTTACCGACAACCGGGAGAAGTGGAAGGAGCAAGCCAAGTAAGCCAAGGAACCCGAAGGAGTAGGTGAAGCGCTGAA
>WLOE01000037.1 GCA_009699465.1 Actinomycetota bacterium
CTACGAGACCACTCACAACGACGGACTAGATTGAACACTGTGTCGAAGACTTTGCCTGCCGATCTCCAGCTCGCCCTTGCAATGGCTGATGTTGCAGATGTGATCACGATGCAGCACTACCAATCCAGCACGTTAAGGGTTGAGAGCAAGCCTGACCTGACTCCAGTAACTGAAGCGGATCGTGCCGCAGAACAATCCCTGCGAGCGCTCCTTGCGGAACAGCGACCACTTGATGACATTCTCGGTGAAGAGTTCGGCGAATCTGCGCACACAAGTACGCGTCGCTGGATTATCGATCCCATCGATGGCACGAAAAACTATGTTCGTGGAGTTCCTGTCTGGGCAACTCTGATTGCTTTAACTATCGATCGAATCCCTGTGCTTGGCGTCGTGAGTGCACCAGCACTTGCGCGACGCTGGTGGGCAGCCACTGGGAGCGGGGCTTGGACATCCTCACTCGGCAAACCTGCGCAACCTATTTCCGTAAGCGCAGTCGCAAACATTGCAGATGCATCCTTCGCCTACTCCGACGCGATCGGGTGGGAAGAGCGTGGAGCCCTTGGAGGCTTGCAACACTTGAATGAAACAACCTGGCGTCAACGTGCCTATGGTGATTTTTGGTCGCATATGTTGGTGGCTGAGGGAGCTGTTGATATTTCGGCTGAACCAGACCTTGGTGCCTGGGATATGGCTGCGCTCATACCGATCATCACTGAGGCCGGGGGCAAAGCCACGGGGTTCGACGGTGGACCTGCACTCGAAAGCGGTTGCCTTGTTGCCGCAAACGGTCTCTTGCATGGAATGGTCCTAGACCGATTGAAGTCCTGACGTATCGTGCATGAAGCGCATGTGTGAATCGCTATTGACGAGGGTGAATTTGTAGGTGTAGCCCACCAATAGGCCGCATCGTGACACTTGGGTTTGCGGAGGGGATCGATGAACCTTCTGGATACACCAGAGTAAATCGAGAAGCAATTCGTGCGACAAGGGCAATTGCTTCTGCATATGCAAAATCTCGACCAATGCATAGACGCAATCCATTTCCAAAAGGTATGAATGCGTGACGCGTAACAGATTCATCCAGAAAACGTTGCGGCGCAAAGGATTCTGGATCAACCCAGAAATCAGGATGGCGATGCACCAGCCACGGGCTGATGATCACTAGTGCTCCTGCGGGGATCTTTGCACCGCTCAGTTCATCATCTACAAGAGCTTTACGCGTGATGAGCCAAGCCGGTGGGTACATTCGTAACGCTTCGTCAACACAGGCTCTCGTGAATGGCAGTTTCGCGAGATCACCGAGAGTGAGATGTTCGGGTGTCACCACCGAATCCACCTCAGCCTGTAACTGTCGCTGGACTTCTGGGTGCGTGGCAAGTAGCGCCCAACACCACGTAAGCGCAGCAGCAACGGTCTCATGCCCAGCGACTATGAAGGTCACGATTTCATCGCGAATTTCTCTTTCACTTAACGGTTCGCCTTGTGAATCGCGGGAAGCTATCAAAAGATCGAGCACATCAGGAGTTGTTGACACGCTCTCTAGCTTTCGTGCAGTGATGAGTCGCGACACAGCAGCATCAAGAATCGCATTGGCTCGCTTGAGCGTGCGATTCGCCGGAGTCGCCATCCAAGAGGGCGGGGAAATCGGTACGCGAGCCCGGGCCACAACAACTTCGAGCGCATCCAAAGTCGCTTTCGTCAGTTCTGCCGCATCACCGGATAAATCTTCGGTGAAGAGTGCATGGCCAACCGTCTCCAAGGCCGCGCGAAGCATTGCTCGTTCAATGTCAACGCACTGCCCCGCACCCAAAGATTCCCACTCAGCCACAAGCCGAGCTGTGCCTTGCTCAACTTGCCCAACAAGTGGCTCAAGTTGGCGTGGATGAAAGGCTGGTTGCAACATCAATCGATGTTCTCGCCACGGAGGATCGTCCGCGGTCAATAATCCGTTTCCCGTTACCAGTGAGAGTGCCTTGTATTGAATCGTGGCTTTGCTGTAATCACGCGGCCGATCAACCAATATGCGCTTCACTGCGTCCGGGTGACTCACTAAATAACTTGGCGGGGTCGGTATCGGGAATTGAGCAATGTCACCGAAGGCGCGCCAAATCTTGTTGAGATATGCCAACGGATCACGGCGAATCTCAAGAAAATCTGGCAGCATCTGCGGGCCTGTGGGACCAGGCGCTGTTGCGGGAGTGCGGATGTACTTTCGATCGGGAATATCGAGCTCAGACACGCTAAACCTGAGCAGGCACGGTGAAATGTGAGTAAAGCGTGGTGCGCTCTTGCAACGTGCGACCGATCGGTTCAGTGATCTGCACAAACTCTTCTACCGTGATCCCTTGACCATGGGTTGCGCCTGCGGCACGCGAAATATTTTCATCCATCAACGTGCCTCCAAGATCATTCACTCCTGCGCGAAGCAACTGTTGCGCGCCACTCACTCCGAGCTTCACCCATGATGCTTGGATGTTGTCAATTGAACCGTGATAAGCAATTCGGCCAACAGCATGCATCAACACAGTTTCACGCCACGTGGGGCCTCGCCGCGCGCCCTTTTTTAAATAAATTGGGGCCGCCATGTGCACAAATGGCAACGGCACGAACTCAGTAAAGCCACCTGTACGAGCCTGCACTTCGCGAGTGCGAAGTAAATGACGCGCCCAATGCACCGGCTGTTCTATGGTGCCGAACATGATGGTGACGTTTGATTTCAAACCAACTTCATGTGCGGTTTCATGAACTTCAAGCCATTGCTCTGTATTCACTTTGTCAGCACAGATGACATTCCGGATCTCATCATCAAGGATTTCTGCTGCTGTTCCGGGAAGTGATCGAAGCCCAGCATCTCTAAGCAAGGTGAGGAATTCACGTAGTGGAATTCCTAGTCGACGCGCACCTTCCCATACCTCAAGGGCAGAAAATGCGTGAATATGAAGATCGGGTGCGACCGCTTTGACCTCGGCGAGAATTTCTAGGTATGACTGCCCGTTGAAATCGGGGTGAATGCCACCTTGCAAGCACACTTCGGTCGCCCCAAGCTCCACAGCTTCAACAGCACGAACGGCGACATCACTTGCTGTAAGTAGGTATGGCTCACCTCGAAGGTTTAACGTTGCTGGACCTTTAGAAAATGCACAGAACTTGCACTTGAACGTACAAACATTTGTGTAGTTGATATTGCGATTGCGCACGAAGGTCACGACATCGCCATTGACTTGGCTGCGAAGTTCATCAGCAAGAGCAGCCACAGCCAACACGGCTTTGCCTCTGGCGCTAAAGAGGGTGACGAGTTCTGCTTCATCTGGCACTTGACCTGCACGGACGCCAGCCAAAACTTCGCCGACTTCCCCGCCTACAGGCTCTACTTCGTTACCAGAAACAAGCATTTCTGGAACCTGGTCTGATCCTGAGTACCAGGCGGTTGATCGTCGGCCGATTTGAACTACTTCGGGACCAGTGCCAACGTTCTTTGCCTGTTCGTAGCGTTCCGGGAACATTGCTCCCCGATCATCACGAGCTAAACCTTCAGCATCACTGCGATCCATCACGGCAAAGTGCAGGCGGGGATCAATCCACTGGTCAGCATCTAATACATAAGACGGGTGAACAGTGAGGCGAGGAACGAGGGCTTGTCCACTTACTTGGACCACTGCGCGAAGATCCTCAATGTGTGGCCATGGGCGTTCTGGATTGACGTGATCAGCGGTGATCGGCGAGATGCCACCAAAGTCATCAATTCCGGCGCTTAAGAGCCGTGCAGCATCATCAACCAGATTCGGTGGAGCTTGTACATGAATATCGGGAGGCAAAATCATACAAGCCAACTTGATTGCATCGAGATGATCTTCTTCGCTGCAAGCAGGAGCTAGGCGCATCACAGTGTCTGGCTTTGGCATAAAGTTTTGAACGATGACCTCTTGCACATGTCCATGTCGAGCATGAGATGCAGCAATTGCTTCTAGCGCTGCGATTCGATCCTCACGAGTTTCACCAATGCCCACCAAGATGCCAGTGGTGAATGGAATTTTGAGTTCGCCGGCTGCTTCCAATGTGGCTAAGCGCCGCTCAGGTGTTTTATCGGGTGCACCACGGTGAGCCGGGAGGTCATCGCGCAAGGTTTCGATCATCATGCCTTGGCTTGGTGCCACCGCGCGAAGTTTAAGAAGTTCTTCCTTGGAAATCGCACCTGCATTGGCGTGCGGCAACAACCCAGTTTCGTCTAATACCGCTTGGCATGCTGCTACCAGATAATCAACAGTCGACGCATAGCCATGATCATCTAGCCACTGACGAGCTACTGGGTATCGATCTTCCGGTGCTTCTCCCAGAGTGAAGAGCGCTTCATGGCACCCAACTTCTGCACCAGCACGTGCAATGGCGACCACTTCATCGATCGTTAAGTACGCAGCCACGTGTGCTGGCGATTGAGCGAAGGTGCAGTACCCACATCGGTCGCGGCACAAGGTAGTGAGGGGAATAAAGACTTTTGGGGAATAGGTCACCCGAGAGCGATCAATCTCGCTACCCACCATGACCTCCACTGTCTGTGGCACCTGACCCGATGACAATACCGGTCAGCCTCGAGGCCGATTCATGCAGCAGTGCCTCGGTGCTAAAACTCAACTCTGATCAGGCCGTTGCCCAGCCGTTGTCGTCAAGAAGCAGCGATCCATTCACGTTTGATGCCTCATCGCTAGCTAACCAAGAAATTGCTGTTGCAATTTGATCTGGTTCAGCAGGTGGCTGCATTGAAGCCATAGACAGCAAAGCTCGCTCCATTGCCCATGGAGCTTTAGGTGTTGAGGTAGTGCCGATATTTGTGTTCACCGCGCCTGGCAGCACTCCGTTTGAACGAATTCCTTTTGAACCGTAGAAGTAAGCAACGCTTTTCACTAAACCAGCAACCGCATGCTTGCTCGATGTGTATGCGACACCTGCAGCACCGGCTCCTACCGCAGCCTTTGACACCACCGTGACGATCGAACCTTTGCCGCTTGCTTCCATGACCGGAATGACAGCACGGGTTAAGCGCATGACGCCCTTGAGGTTGACATCAAAGACTTCATCCCACGTTTCATCGTCAACTTCACCAAGTGGAAGAAAGTGATCCATGATTCCGGCAACGTTCGCGAGAATGTCAATCCGTGAGCCGGCTTGGGCGACAAGTGCATTGATGTCCTGCTGCTGAGTGACATCACACTTCACGGCAGTGCACACACCACCGGCGGAAGTGATTTCACTTGCTGTCGCAGCCAGCCCTTCAACGTTGATATCCGCTGCAAATACTTGGGCGCCCTCTGCAGCTAATCGAATCGCGGTCGCCTTACCAATGCCACTTGCCGCACCTGTGACAATGGCGATTCTTCCGGCATGCCTCGTTGTATCCATGACTCTCCCCTTCGACTGACACTGCCTTGAGTATGCGCCTGAATGACTCAAAAAACCGGAGAACAAGATCCCAGATATGCCGCTATCACGAGGGCTGCCAGAGAGGTCGAGCCGCGAGTTTGCCCTTGATCACAGCGCGCCGCAGAATTTCGGCAAAATCTTCTAGTTCTTCTACTCGTCTGGTTGAGGTGCGGTACACCAATCCAATCGTTCGACCAGGTGCTGGCGCTTTGAAGTGAGCAATCCCCAGTGCAGCACCGCGGGCCTCCACCGTGACGGCAGTTGCAGGGAGCAACGTCGCACCCAAACCGGCAGACACGAGCTGGACGATGGTGGCCAGCGACGAAGCACGGGCCGGATCACTACCCGCTGCATTTGCGCCGGCCTGTCTACAAACATCGAGTGCTTGATCACGCAGGCAATGCCCTTCATCAAGAAGGAGTAGATGCAAGTCCTTTAACGTTGCTGGATCAACATCCACTCGCCCCGAAAGCTCACTCTTGGAAGGCAGCGCAAGCACGAAATCTTCGACATACATTGGAATTTCTAGGAGTCCGGCGTCACTCGTTGGTAATGCCAAGATCGCAACATCAATGTCACCACGCTTCAAAGCATCAATGAGTCGCCACGTTTGGTCTTCGTGTACAGATAGCTCAAGGTCGGGTGCTTCGCGCTTAATCGTGCGCAATACCGAGGGGAGAAGGTACGGAGCGATTGTTGGAATGACTCCCAAACGCATTGGCCCGGTTAACCATCGAGCTGGCTCTGCTGCTTGCACCACGGCATCTACTGCGGCCACTGCTTGCTGGGCAAAGGGAAGTAATTTCAACCCCGCCGCAGTGACGAGCACCTGGCGAGGACTGCGCTCCACTAATTGAATGTCCAAGTTGGCTTCGAGTGTGGACAATGCCTGACTCAGGGTCGGTTGGGAAACGCCAATCAGGGCCGCAGCATCCCCAAAGTGCTGGGTAGCGGCAATCGCCACGAATGCGCGTAGTTGAACCACGGTGACTTGAGCCATAGCCAAATCCTATGTCGATTTTGAATTCTTGCTGTTTCCTCAATGGTAAAAAGTTCTCGAAAACCTTTCGATACAGCTCCGCGTGCCATAAATGTCTACTAAGTTCCGGTTTATCGCGGTCGTACTGATCGCAAAAGGAAGGCACGATGGAAGACGAAGGCGCACCGGGCTGGCAACGAAATAACTACGCAGCCATGTTGGCTGTGTTCTTGCTGTGCATCACGTTCTCTTTCACAATCCCCTTCCTCCCGCTCTACATCCAGCAAATCGACCCCACCGTCAGTGGACCTGATGCAGCAATGTGGGCAGGTATTGCTACTGGCCTGGGAGGCGTGGGTTCGTTTATCTCCGGCCCGATTTGGGGCATGCTCGGAGACAAATATGGTCGCAAGCCCATGCTTATCCGTGCCTGCGTGGGTGGTGCCGTAGGTCTAGTGCTGTTTGGTTTTGCCACCAGCATTTGGCAAATCGTGGCAATTCGCGGATTCATCGGCATCATGGCTGGGGCTCCGGCTGCAGCAATGGCACTCATTGCCGCTGGCACTCCAGCATCAAAGCTTCCCAAAGCCCTTGGTCAATTCCAAGGCGCAACCTTGGGCGGTATTGCACTGGGCCCCGTAGTCGCAGCTGGCTTCATTGCCGCCTGGGGTTATGAGACCACCTTCTTCGTTGCCGGCGCGCTGATGTTCTCCGGGGCGGCAGTCACAGTCTTCATGATCAAGGAACCCAAGCGCGCCTTGGCGCCGAAGGGTTCAGGTACAAAACCAAGTATGCGTACCGTGCTGAGGTCACCACTCGTATGGGGCGCGCTCATTTTGGTCTTGCTTTTGAGTTTCGCAGCACCAATGGTCCAACCAATCCTTCCGCCATATGTTGTGGAACTCCTTCCTGACAAGACCAATGCCACCGCAGTGATTGGATGGTTGTTCTTCGGAATTTCCGCAGCGGGTGCAATTGCTTCGGTGTTCGCCGGCCGTGTTATCGGTCGCATCGGACTCCAACGTGTGTTGCTCATCTCGGCAATCGGCGTTGCCATGTTCTTGATTCCCATGGGCTTTGTGAATTCCGTCATCGCCTTAGCAGTACTTGCTATCGTCATGTCACTCTTCGGAGGATTCCTCACCACAAGCGCAGTGACGTTGTTGCCAACCGTTGTGACTGCAGCTGCCCTCAGCTCAATGTTCGGTTTGTATCAAAGTGTTCAGGCTCTTTCAGCGCAGCTTGGCCCAGCCGTGGGCGGCATCATCGCCGCAAATATCAGCTATGAAGCCGCGTTCTTCATTGCAGCAGCAACATTGATCTTTCTCGGCCTGCCGATGTTCTACATCTTCAAGCGAATCGCTGCTGTACATAAAGTGGTTGAAGAACCACACCCACATCAAATTGAAAAGTCTGTTGATTCCCAAACGCCATCAACCGGACGGTAAACACCTTCTGGTGAAACATGTCCGGTGACCTCGGTCTCCAACGCTTCGACGCGAGCGAGAAGCTCTTGCACAGCACTGCCCACTGGATCAGGTGCATTGCGATCCTGAGCATCATGCTTTGGTTGCGCAGTATGAACACCGGCGCGAGCAACTACCTGACCCGGTACGCCCACCACAACAGAGTCTGGGTCAACTGACCGAACAAGCACTGCATTGGCACCAATACGTGAATCAGCACCAACAGTGATATCGCCGAGAACCTTCGCGCCAGCACCAATGGTGACGCGATCACCGACAGTTGGATGACGCTTACCGTGGATCAAGCTGGTACCGCCAAGAGTGACGCCGTGATAAATCGTGACGTCTGCGCCGACTACTGATGTTTCACCAATGACCACTCCAGCACCATGATCAATAAACACGCGTGGCCCGATTGTGGCAGCCGGGTGAATCTCAACCCCTGTGACCGCACGCGCTACTTGTGACACCGCGCGTGCCGGAAAATACGAGCCTTGCTTCCACAATGAATTGCTCAGGCGATGGGCCCAAATAGCGTGCACGCCGGGATAGAGCAAAGCGACTTCAACTGCTGATCGCGCGGCAGGATCACGCTCGAGAACGGATTCGACGTCCTCTTTAGCTTGAGCCAAAAACGACACCAGTCCTTGGGGAAGGAAAGACATGGGATCAGTGTGTCAGTTAATCGCCAAGACCGGCAAAAAGGGCTGTTGAAAGGTAGCGCTCACCGAAGGAAGGCACGATGACCACAATCAACTTTCCTGCATTTTCTGGCCGCTTAGCCACTTCTGCAGCTGCCCACAGCGCTGCTCCTGAGGAAATACCCACGAGTAGGCCTTCTTCAGTGGCCGCGCGACGAGCTGTCTTCATCGCATCTTCGGCTTCAACCTTGACGACCTCGTCGTACACATGAGTGTCGAGCACACCTGGCACAAACCCAGCCCCGATTCCCTGCAACGGGTGCGGGCCCTTTGCTCCACCCGAGAGCACTGGTGAAGCCGCTGGCTCTACGGCGATGACCTGAACCTTGGGATTGCGTTCTTTGAGGACCTGACCAATACCAGTGATTGTTCCGCCAGTACCTACGCCTGCAATAACGATATCGACCTTGCCGTCAGTGTCATTCCAGATTTCTTCGGCCGTGGTTGCGCGGTGAATTGCCGGGTTCGCTGGGTTTTCAAACTGCTGTGGCATGAAGTACTTCGGATCTGAATCCGCAAGCTCTTTGGCCTTGGCAATTGCGCCACCCATACCTTCTGGCCCTGGAGTAAGAATGAGTTCAGCGCCATAGCCACGCAGCAACATCCGACGCTCGATGCTCATGGTTTCTGGCATCGTCAGCACAATCTTGATGCCGCGAGCTGCACAGACCATCGCTAACGCGATTCCCGTATTTCCACTAGTCGGCTCAACAACCACCGTGTTGGGTCCGATGAGCCCTGCTGCTTGAGCGGCATCAATCATCGCTACGCCAATGCGGTCCTTCACCGAGTTACCGGGATTGAAGAACTCGAGCTTGGCCGCAACGGTGGCATTTGCGCCATCGGTAATGTTGCGAATCTTGACGAGTGGGGTGTTGCCGATCAGCTCAGTAATGTCATTTGCAATGCGCATGGGTAAATCATGCCCTGTCCACCACAATTTGCGCAGCAGCCCCAGAGAAAATGCTGATGATTTGCATTTGGCCACCATAATCGGACCCATGCCTGCGCCTAAAGACTGGAATTTACCCACCACCACCCGGATGGCGACTGTCTCTGAACGAGCGGCACAGGGGAAGGCGGCACGCAAAGACCATCCACGCAGCGCGTTGGGTCAATGGACACCACATTCAGATCGCCCCGATGTGGTGTCGATGGTCTTGAGCCAAGAGGTCAACCGAGTTCCAGAACTCCTGCCCATCCGCCATGCCCGCATGGCTGTCAGCCCATTTGCCTTTTATCGCGGTGGCGCCTCCGTCATGGCCTACGACCTTGGCACCTACTCAAATTCAGGAATCGTGAGCCAACTCTGCGGGGATGCCCACCTATCCAACTTTGGCGTGTTTGGAAGCCCAGACCGTTCCATGATTTTCGATGTCAACGATTTTGATGAAACACATCCAGGATCTTTCGAATGGGATGTCGCGCGCATGGTGGCGTCATTTTTTATCGCTGCTCAAGAAAATAAATTCACGCAAGATGACTCCCAGTCAATTACACGAATAGCAGCACAGACATATCGAGAATCAATGGCGCAATATGCCACGATGAACGATCTTGATCAGTGGTACTCGCGTGTGGACGCCCAATACCTGCTTACGCTTGCCGGAACTGAAGGTGGCGTGAAGGCAACAAAGAACATGACGCGGACACTTGATAAGGCACGCAGTCGCGATCGATGGTCAGCGATTAGCAAATTAACTGAGGTCGTTGACGGAAGGCGTCAATTTATGAACCAGCCTCCGCTCTTAGCCCGTCTGCCAATGACCGGTGACGTGTGGAAAATGGTCATCACACAATTTGAGCAATACCGCCAGTCAATGCTCGATGATCGACGTGAATTACTGAGGCGATATCACGTCATTGATTTTGCCCATAAAGTTGTGGGTGTCGGCAGTGTTGGATTGCGTGCGTTTGTTGTGCTACTCCAAGGCCGGGATGAAGACGATCTTCTCGTACTTCAGGTGAAAGAAGCGGTAGCGAGTGCCCTTTCTCCTTACACAGGGGGGCCACTTTTCACCGATGAAGGTCACCGAGTTGTGGCAGGTCAGCGAATGATGCAGGCCGCCAGTGACGTGTTCCTTGGATACATCACTGGCGTTGGCGGCCGACACTTTTATATTCGCCAACTTCGCGACATGAAGTGGTCACCGATCATCAGTAACCTGACCCCGAAGGGGATGACTGGTTACGCGCAACTCTGCGGAAAATCCCTTGCGCGGGGGCATGCGCGCAGCGGTGACTCAGTCAAAATTGCGGGCTATATCGGCTCCAGCGATACTTTTGATACATCGATGGTTGATTTCAGTCAGCGGTATGCAACTCAGGTGCACCAAGACTTTGCCGAATTCACTCAGGCGATCGCTGACGGTCATGTTGCAACAACTATGAGTGAAGTCTCAGCAGTCGACTCCAGCTTGCAGGTCGAGACGCAGAAAGCCGGCGAGGCCTACACACAATTGGAAGCAATGAAAGTTAAGGGCTAACGCACATTTCTCTTCCCAGTCGTACGAAATTAACGAGACAGGACATAGAGTCCGCAGTGTGAAAAATCATTCAGCTCGTGATGCAAAAGTGGGTGAGAGTCGTTGGCCAATGACGTTCGCCGTCATGGCAACGGGCAGCTTATTTTTCGTCATACCTGAAGAATTTCGTATGTCAGACTCCTGGCGTTACATCTACCTCGCACTCCTTGTGGGCTTACTTGCCATCTTGATCATTGCCGATCCTGGGCGCATCAATCGCGAATCCCGTGCGCTTCGGATAGTGACCGGAGCAATGCTCGGCATGATTACCCTGGTAACCGCAGTCTCAGCGTTTCGTTTGGTCATGGGCCTGATCACTGACTCTAGATTTGAGTCACCTGGAAAATTACTCATGATCGGCGGCATCATTTGGGTGACAAATGTGCTGGCCTTTGCCCTGTGGTACTGGCACCTTGATTCAGGTGGCCCTGCAGCTCGCGCAATGCATGATTTTCGCATGCGCCCTGCATTTCGCTTTCCGGAGCAAGGGATTCCCAGCATTGTTGGCGAAGATTGGTATCCGAAATTCGTTGACTACTTGGCGCTCTCGTTCAACACGGCGACGGCGTTTAGTCCAACAGATATTGCTGCGATTCGACACTGGCCCAAGCTTTCAATGATCACCGAATCAGCGATCTCACTTTCCCTGATTGGGCTTGTGCTTGCTCGCGCAGTGAATGTTCTTTAGCTCCTAGGCCGCTGCCGGCACATGTGCAGGTTGCTCGTCGTTTCCGAGTTTTTTGTCCATCGCCAGGCGCATGATGAAACCAATGGCAGCACCAAGAATGGCAAAAGGCGCAACTGCGGGTCCGGCTCCAACGATTAACAACATACCAATGAGTGCGGAAGTTGCCGGAAGTTTGAGCATCGCTGCAGCAGATGCGGCAATACCCGCTGCTGCCATGGCACTGACCGAGTCTCCTGGGAAAATCAACACAACCAAAACGGCCACCGCAACACCAAGGAAGGTAGCCGGGAATATGGGACCACCACGGAATCCGCTACCAAGTGCTACCGAGTACGCAATTCCTTTACCAATCAAAATAAAGATCACTGCAGCAATTGAGGTTTCATGAATCAACGTCGTCATGCCCGAATTGCCACTGAAGAGAATCTGATTCATTGGCAACGAGAAACCATTCATGGCAATCAACAGCACCAATGCGGTAATCACAGCAGCGGTAAACAGCGCCAGTGTCACCCGCTTTTGAGCAAAGCGATCAAAGAGCGTTCCACCCTGACGGGCTAACACGGCAACCAATCCGGCAATGACCGCCACTAATGCGCCTGTGAGGAGGTCACCCGCCTGAATTGAGTTATAGGCAGGAAGCCCTGGCACTGAGAGCGAATGCACGCCAAAGCCTGGAATGCCCCAGATCCCGATCTGTACCAAGTACGAGCCACCTAAGGCAACCAACACTGGCGTTATCAACAACGCGGGCAACACGCCAAGAGCCGCAAACTCCAAAATCATGAATGCAGTAATAAATGGATTGCCAAAGACCGCGCTAATTGCCGCAACTCCGCCGAGCATCATGATGGCTTGACGTGTTCTCGGATCTGCTTTGCGAGCAACAAACGCACCAACCGAAGTGCCCAAAACAATGAGTGGAGCTTCGGGACCAAGCGCGATTCCAAATATCAATGTTGCCAAGGCTGCAAGCAAAACGCCGGGAACAATGCGCAGGGGGTCATCAAAATGAAAGCCGGTAAGGGGTCCAGCACCTGTGGCGCCTGGCATTTTTTTCGTAAGAGCCACGAGCGTTGCAGAGATCAGCAGTAACACTGCAGCCCACCACCACGGAGTGGTTTCCATCCCAAGGGATTCAGGAATGCGCGTGAACACCAACTCAGTTCCATGGTCAACAATCCACAGCAGGATTGACGCTGCGATTGCTCCAAGGACACCAACGAACAGTGAAATCCCAAACAGCCGTGCCAATTGATTACCCGTTGGCTGTTCAGTCATGGCCACCACTTCACAAGTTGTTGATTAAGTGAACCGAGACTACTGAACTACAGCGTGGTTACCACTTCATGATGCTCAAGTCGTGGGTTACGCGGAAAGTTGCCTTCAGGAGTTACATGTCCGAGATTTACCACCATAAACGACTTCAACGCGGTGCCAGCAAAGAATTCAGCATCAACACCGGCGAGATCAAAACCACCCATTGGCCCAACATCAAGCCCAACAGCACGCGCAGCCAAGATGAAATATCCCGCTTGAATATTTGCGTTAGACATTGCGGCACCGATACGCCGGTCATTATCTTCAAATCGATCTTTCGCTTGCGGATTCTGCGGAAGTACACGTGGCAACTGCTCATGGAAATCAGTATCTGCGGCGAGAATTGCTACCACTGGAGCCGAAGCAGACTTGGGACGATTTGGCTCAAAGAGCAACGGGAGTAAACGAGCTTTGGCTTCATCGGATCGGATGAACGTGATACGCAATGGCTGTGAGTTCATTGACGTTGGTGCGTACTTCACCAGGTCATAGATCTCTGCGAGCTGGTCATCGGTAACTGCATCGTCGGTAAAGGCGTATCCGGTATGAGCTTCACGGAACAGGGCATCAGTTGAAGCTTGGTCAATCGCGCGCGGATGGGCAGCGAAGGTAGCGCTCATGGCGTTCTCCTAAATTTCTGGGCTTTGTGGGCCGCATTGACTCATTAGCGTACGAATGCCATAATAGTTGAACATTCAACTTTATGCAAAGGAGGGTCACCAATGAGCACCCAACGTGCCGGTGCAGCATTTGATGCCTTCTTGCCCAATGCTGTGAAGCGTTCAAAAGCCCAGCGAGCCTGGGCTCCTGCGGATGGGCCCATACCCGCCATGTTCATCAGTCACGGCGCTCCTCCACTCTTTGACGACGGTCCGTGGATGAATTCCCTGCTGAGCTGGACGACGTCCCTGCCAAAGCCAACTGCGATCGTGATACTCAGCGCCCACTGGGAATCAGCACCTATCGCAATTACTTCTTCACGCGCTGCAACTCCACTGGTCTATGACTTCGGTGGCTTTGATGCGCGCTACTACAACATGAAGTACGAAACCAGTGATGCCTCAATCATCGCCGCACTCGTCAGCGATGTAATGCCTGACCACGCACCCGTTCATGAGCACAAGAACCGCGGACTCGATCACGGTGCCTGGGTTCCCCTGAAAGCGATGTACCCATTGGGGGATGTTCCGGTCATCCAATTGAGCTTGCCGACCCAGCGACCAGATCAACTCCTTGAACTCGGTCGGCGTCTGCGAGTTTTGCGAGAACACGGTGTCCTCATTGTGGGTTCTGGCTTTTGGACCCATGGTTTGCCACATATGACTAGCGAGATGATCCATCATGGAAAAGTTCCTGCTTGGTCCTCAGATTTTGATTCGTGGGCGTGGGATGCAACCAAGCGTTTGGATCTGGAAAGCCTTGCTGACTTCAAGGATGCACCTGGCATGCCCTACGCACATCCAAGCCCTGAGCACTTCACCCCGTTATTCGTGGTGATGGGAGCCGCGAGTGACGATGCATTGCCGAAATTAACTATTGACGGTTACATGTGGGGACTGTCAAAGAAATCATTCCAAATCGCATAAAGGGAATAGCCATGCATCCGA
The DNA here is from genome assembly GCA_009699465.1 of Actinomycetota bacterium. Classification (GTDB taxonomy): domain Bacteria; phylum Actinomycetota; class Actinomycetes; order S36-B12; family S36-B12; genus UBA11398. Next base: position 14,702 of record WLOE01000037.1, read on the forward strand.
TCGTTCAACAAAATATTGCCCTACACCGATTTGAAATTCATCTTGACGGTCATCTCATCGGGGTGTGCGACTACACCCAACATGGCAATCGACTGTCCTTTACCCATACCGAGATCGAACCAGCACATGGCGGCAAGGGCTACGCCAAGCTTCTGGTGGAAACCGCACTTGATGATGTCGCGACTCAACACCTAGAAGTGGCCCCATACTGCAGCTATATCAGCAAAGTTATTGCCGATCAGCCTGAGAGATACCTAGGGCTCGTACCTCAAGAGATTCGAGCCCAATTTGGTTTGCCTGGAGATACTACGAAGTAACGATTACTGCTCCTGCAG
>WLOE01000038.1 GCA_009699465.1 Actinomycetota bacterium
TCGAGGCTGAAGTTGGATTAGAAACAACCTTTAGACGCCCAATTATCAATACACGTGACGAGCCACACTGTGATGCCGACAGATATCGTCGGTTGCACGTGATCGTGGGTGACGCGAATATGAGCGACACCGCTACGTACCTCAAAATGGGCACAACGGCGCTGTTACTCAGCATGCTTGAGAGCGGATTTCTTCATGGCAAGGATCTAACTGTGGCAGACCCAATCCGTGCGATGTACGCAGTGAGCCACGATATTTCGTTGAAACAACGCATTGCATTGTCAGGGGATCGACACTGGACTGCCATCGAAATACAGCGTGAGCTTTGGGAATGGGCAGCCTTGTATTGCGAGGCTGAATATGGTGCGGATATCGACACTGAAACACGTGATGTGCTGCAGCTTTGGGGAGAGGTCTTGGATCGTCTTGATCGCGACCCAATGGATTGCGCCGATGTGTTGGACTGGGTTGCAAAGTTGCGCCTTATGGAGGCGTACAGATCGCGTGATTCCCTGGACTGGTCCTCTCCACAACTCCAGGCAATAGATTTGCAGTATTCAGATATCCGTCCAGAGCGCGGTTTGGCACATCGACTTGAACAACGTGGCCAATTACGACGCATGTTCAGCGATCAGGAAGTGGAGCACGCTCGCCTTCATCCTCCGGTTGATACTCGGGCGTATTTCCGGGGCGAATGCCTACGTAAATACCCCGATGACATTGCCGCTGCATCATGGGATTCGCTTGTATTTGACCTACCTGAGCGCGAATCATTGATCCGGGTACCAACGCTTGAGCCCAATCGTGGCACCAAGGCGCTTGTTGATGGACTGCTGTCTCAGGCGAACACGGCCGCAGAGCTAATAGCCCTCTTGAGTGCGTGATTGCGTAGAGGCGGGTAACCTACGTTTATGCCAGGTCAAGAGAATGTTGAGCGTAAAAGCGGCCAATCTCCCCAAGATGCCATAGAGGAGTCAGAGGTATCTGCATCCTCCAACGATGCCGGACGCAAGGCAGCACTTGACGCTGATGTCGATGCTTTGCTGGATGAGATCGACGATGTACTTGAAGTGAATGCTGAGCAGTTCGTCAAATCATTTGTACAAAAGGGCGGCCAGTGACCAATACCGGTGGCATGTTGCCACCCGCATTTCTTCGTAATGGTTCGCCATCCTTCGCAGACTTCCTGGCGGATCTTGCACCAGATGTGTTGACAGCAAGACTCTTGCAAGCCTCAATCGATACCAGTCATTTAGCGCCACACGGAACTACGATCGTTGCACTTCGCGGTGCATTTGGAGCGGTCATGGCAGGAGACCGGCGTGCAACCATGGGCAACGTCATTTCTCAACGCGATATCGAGAAAGTATTCCAAGCCGATGACCATTCAGTGATTGGAATCGCTGGTACTGCCGGTCTAGCGATCGAACTTGTCAGACTTTTCCAAGTCGAGCTAGAACACTACGAAAAGATTGAGGGAGTACAACTCAGTCTCGATGGCAAAGCCAATCGTTTGTCGGCTTTGCTTCGCGGTAACCTCGGTATGGCCATGCAAGGCTTGGCGGTAGTTCCAATGTTTGCCGGATTCGATCTTGATCGCCAGCGCGGAAGAATTTTTTCGTATGACGTGACTGGTGGGCGGTATGAAGAACATGATTATCACGCAGTTGGCTCTGGGTCTTTCTTCGCGCGGGGTTCAATCAAGAAGATGTACCGCGAAGACATCTCAGCGCAGACTGCCACGGCAATTGCATTAGAAGCCCTATACGACGCTGCTGATGATGACAGCGCCACTGGGGGACCAGATATTGCTCGTGGAATCTATCCAGTCGTGGCTGTTACAGATATCGATGGAGTGCGCATACTCGAGGATTCAGAACTTCTCCCCATCGTTGAATCAATTATTGCTGGGCGCCAACGGCGACCGGACGGTCCGCTTGTGAATATGGAGATCCAATCATGAGCATGCCGTTTTATGTAGCCCCAGAACAACTCATCAAAGACAAAGCCGACTATGCCCGAAAAGGAATTGCACGCGGTCGAAGCGTCATAGTTCTGGAATACACCGATGGGGTTCTGTTTGTTGCGGAAAATCCCTCTCGTGCACTCCACAAGATCAGTGAAATTTATGATCGCATCGGTTTCGCAGCCGTTGGTAAGTACAACGAGTTTGAAAATTTGCGGGTTGCTGGAGTGCGCTTGGCAGACATGCGTGGCTATGCCTATGACCGACGAGATGTGAACGGCCGGAGCTTGGCCAACGCCTATGCTCAAACTTTGGGAACAATATTCACCGACCAGCCCAAGCCATATGAAGTCGAAATTGTTGTCGCTGAAGTTGGGGAAACCTCTGCCGAAGATCAGCTCTATCGCTTGATGTTCGATGGTTCTGTTGCAGATGAGCAAGGATATGTAGCCATGGGAGGACAATCAGAGGCTATGTCTGGTGCGCTTGAGTCTCGTTGGCAGCCAGGAATGGATTTACCAGCCTCACTGAAGCTGGCGGTAAGTTTGCTGAACGAATTTGGCGCTGAAACAGCAAGGGATATTGCCCCGGAACTGTTGGAAGTTGCCATCTTGGATCGAAATCGACCTCGCCGTACATTCGTTCGGATGAATAGCATCAAACTCACTGAACTTCTGTCTTAGTCTGTTCCTGTGCATCGACGAATCTTCGGAATAGAGACCGAATATGGCGTCAGTTGCTCTTTTCAAGGTCAACGTCGGCTGAGTCCGGATGAAGTAGCTCGGTATCTTTTTCGCAGAGTGGTTTCTTGGGGCAGAAGCAGCAATGTTTTTCTCGCTAATGGATCTAGACTTTATTTAGACGTAGGCAGCCATCCTGAATATGCCACCCCTGAATGCGACGATATTCATCAATTACTCGTCGCGGACCGCGCAGGCGATCGTATCCTCGAGGGTCTCGTTGAGGACGGACAAGATCGACTCTTTGCAGAGGGTATCCAAGGGGAGATTTATCTCTTTAAGAACAATACTGACACGGGTGGGAATAGTTATGGGTGTCACGAGAATTATTTAGTGGAGCGTCACGGTGATTTTTCAAGACTCGCAGACCGACTCATCCCAATGCTTATCACCCGCCAACTTTTCACTGGTGCAGGCAAGGTTTTACAAACCCCTCGCGGGTCTATTTACGCGGTGAGTCAACGCGCCGACCACATTTGGGAGGGCACATCCAGCGCTACCACTCGGTCGCGGCCAATCATCAATACTCGCGATGAACCGCATGCCGACGCGGATTTGTATCGACGTCTGCACGTGATTGTTGGAGATTCAAATATGAGCGAAACAACAATCATGCTGAAGGTCGGCATGGTGGACTTGGTGCTTCGCATGCTTGAGGGCGGCGTGGTGATGAAAGACATGACCATGGAAAATCCGATGCGCGCCATTCGAGAAATTAGCCACGATCCAAGTGGATCGGTAAAGATCAGGTTGGTGTCCGGTCGAAGTTTATCTGCCCTAGAAATCCAGCAAGAGTATTTTGAACGAGCGAGTGCGTTTGCGCATGAGCGTGGACTGCACTCTGACCCGAACCACCGTCGAGTACTTGAACTCTGGCAGCGATCCATAATTGCGTTATCTACAGGTGACTTGACACTGATAGACGAAGATATTGATTGGGTAATCAAAAAGAAATTACTTGATCGGTACATGACGAAACACAATTTAGACCTGTCCTCACCACGGATAGCGCAATTGGATCTCGCGTACCACGACCTGTCGCGCAAACGTGGTCTGTTCTATCTCCTTGAACAACGTGGTATGGCTACACGTGTCACTAGAGATTTAGATGTATTCCAAGCAAAGTCAACACCGCCGCAGACCACGAGAGCCAAACTCCGAGGTGATTTTGTCAAGGCAGCGACCGAAAAACATCGTGATTTCACCGTTGATTGGGTCCATCTCAAGCTGAACGATCAAACCCAGCGATCGGTCATCTGTAAAGATCCTTTTACTGCCGTCGACGAGCGTGTGGAGCGACTCATCGAACAGCTGTAGTTACACCGGATTTTCCGCTTCTCAGGCTAGGCTCGCAACATGCGCAAAATTCTTATCGCCATGGCCCCAGTGGTTTTTCTCGCAGCCTGTTCGAGTTCAGGGACAGATTCGACTGAGGCTGGCATTGCCTCGAGCCCAGCAATCACAAGTAGTGATTACGTCACGAATAATTGCGCAGTCGTGGGCGGTGCTCCGACCAATTCTTCGGTCGCGCCGACCAGTGGTGCCACTCTCGACGGCGTCACCGTGGTGACCGGAAAAACTCCTACCGTCACAATCGCCCCAGCTCTTGGGGCTGCAACTGAGGTTGTAACCAAGACTTTGATTCCGGGTAAGGGAGCGACCTTAAAAGCCACTGACGTTTTGACCTTTAACTACTGTGGTGTTGGCCTCGTCACCCAAAGTCAGTTCGATTCTTCCTGGGCCAATGGAGCCCCAATCACGTATGGCCTGGCGGAGTTAATTCCAGGATGGAGTGTGGGCATGCCCGGAATGAAAGTAGGGGAACAGCGACTACTGATCCTTCCTGGTAGCCAGGCGTATGGTTCGACGCCGCCGTCATCAGATATTTTGCCCGATGAATCCTTAGCCTTTGTTGTCGAACTCGTTTCTATTCAGAATTAGGATTGCCGACATGTCACAGAAGCCAGAGATTGATTTCATTGAAGGACCAGCGCCAACCACACTTGTCATCACAGATCTGATTGTTGGAGAAGGTGCGCAGGCTGTTCCTGGTGGCCAGGTTGAGGTGCACTATCTCGGTGTGGACTTTGAGAATGGTGAGGAATTCGATTCGTCATGGAATCGCGGAGAATCAATCACCTTTCCCCTCAACGGCCTCATCGCCGGCTGGCAGGAAGGTATCCCAGGGATGAAAGTGGGAGGCCGTCGCCAACTCGTGATTCCGCCTGCCTTGGCGTATGGTGAAAGTGGTGGTCATCGTTTGGCCGGCCGCACCCTGGTGTTCATCATTGATCTTCTCAACGTCGGCTAAACATCTTGGCTCGCGTAGACCGCACTGAGCGCCTCCTCAATGTGGTTTTTTGTCTCCTAGGCGCAGCGCGACCGGTGTCACGGGCTCAAATACGAGCGTCTGTTTCTGGTTATGACCCTGATGCAAGTGATGCTGCATTCGAGCGAATGTTTGAACGCGATAAAGATGAGCTCAGAAGTATGGGCATTGGCATCGAAACTATCGTGGATGTGCACGGCGAAGTTGAGGGTTACCTCATTCGTCGACAGAATGCCTCCGCTGAATTGCAATTCAACGCCGATGAACTTGCACTTTTAGGTCTTGCTGCAGCGATAAGTCAAGAGGCAATAATCGAAGCTTCCACGACGACTGCATTACGTAAAATTGAAACTGTGAGTGGTGATGCGCCAGATTCGGTACATCGATCGAATATGCGCGTTAATGCAACGGACGCCGCATTGCTCCCATTGATGTCTTCGTTACGTGAGCAGCGCATGGTTTCATTTGACTATCAGGGCAGAAATGATCGACAGGCTGAGAAACGCAGTGTTGATCCCTGGGGTGTCATCGCGCACGAAGGCGCTTGGTATCTGGTTGGACATGATCGCGATAGGCAAGCGCAAAGAACATTTCGGCTATCCCGGATTCAAGGTTCGGTCACAATCACGGCAAAAAACATTGAATGCTCCCGGCCCGTGAATCTCAGCCTCGTAGACATTGTTCGAGGTGAACAAGGTGAGCAGCACGTAACTGCGCGCGTGCATATAACGGCTGGATATGGTGCAGCGCTGAGGCAGGCACACGCAGGGGGCTTGTCACCGTTTGCTGATATCGAAATAGAAGTGCGAGCGATCTCCGAAGATGCTCTAGTTTCGCAGATTTGTGCGGCTGGATTTGGTGTGAAAGTTCTCGAGCCAATTTCGGTGCAAGAACGCGTCATTGCATCCCTGCTTGCAGTTTCGCACTACCATGTGGACGCAGTATGAGTACCTCAGGTCCACGGCTTTCACGTTTAATGGCGATGGTCCCATGGTTGATAACGCATGACGGCGTAACAATCGAAAGCGCTGCAGAGCATTTCGGAATCACTCCAGAACAGTGCGAAAAGGATTTATGGCTCTTGGTTGTATGCGGGTTACCCGGCCATATGCCTGATCAACTCGTGGATATCCAATTTTGGGACGATGGTCGGATCCATGTCATTGATCCGCAGACCCTTGATCGACCTTTGCAGTTATCCGGTGACGAAATCATGTCCATGCTGGTTGCCCTGAGATTGCTTGCTCAGGTCCCAGGCACCCATGATCGTGAAACCTTGTATGGACTGATTCATCGCCTAGAGCTATCCATAGGAGGATCGGCTTCCGCAACTGTGTTGATCGATAGTGGTGTGAGTGCTTCTGCACTCAGCACGATTGATTCGGCGCTCAAGGAGACTCGTTTCATTGATTTGCTCTATGCCAGCGGAACGGACGATTCAGTCAGTCGCCGGATGGTTCGGCCCCTTGGAGTAATCGCGACAGATGGCTTTACGTATTTAGAGGCCTATTGCCAGCAAGCGGAGGCAGTTCGGATTTTTCGACTCGATCGTGTGATGAGTGCGGATTTGGGTGATCTGATACCGAATGACGTGGTCACTCCTGACTCAGATCCGAGTGAGTCCATGATCGCTCGGGTGGAAATTGATCAGCAGGCTCAGTGGGTACTTGATCTGTTTCCATTCACCGAAGTACACACAGACGCACAAGGCACCCTTCGGGGTGCGTTGGAATATCGGGATTTGGACTGGCTTGTGAGGATTGTGCTCTCGCTAGGAGGGGCCATGAGGGTACAGAGCCCAGCGACGGCTCGCTCAGGGGTGGCCAATGCGGCTGCCCAGGCGCTATCGGCGTACTCTTAGGACACGTTCAAGCGAAGGAAAGTTGGATATGAAAAGTTTCGGCCCAACCGAGATTCTGATCATCGTCCTGATCATTGCTCTGCTCTTTGGAGCCAAACGACTTCCTGACGCTGCACGTGGCATTGGCCGTTCCTTACGGATCCTCAAGGCAGAAACAAAAGGCCTGACCGAAACCGATCCAACCCCTCAGGAAGAGCCAGCCAAGAAGTCGACTGACGAGTAGTCGGCGGAATGGCTGGAACGGACCGTTCGGCGGCTATGCCGCTTAACGCTCATTTGCGGGAGCTGCGTTCTCGACTTTTGAAATCAGGGATTGCCCTTGCTTTAGGCATGGTGGCTGGCTGGGTTTACTACACACAAATATTTGAATGGATCAGTGCGCCATTCAATGACGTTGTCGCGCAGGCCAAGGCTCAAGGGCGCGAGATAACCCTGGCTCTGACTGGTGTAGCCGACCCGTTCGTTTTGCAATTGCAAGTAGCAGCTGTCGCTGGCATTATTTTGAGCTCTCCCGTCTGGCTCTATCAACTTTGGCGCTTCATTACCCCCGGATTACATAAACATGAACGGCGTTGGGGAATCGGGTTTGTCATCGTTGCCACTCCGCTATTTGCAGCGGGTGTCTGGATGGCATATTCAGTGTTACCTGTGGGTCTGAACTTGCTCTTCGGATTCACTCCTGATGGCGTAGCCAATATCGTGTCGGTTGATCGCTACTTGTCCTTTTTCCTGCGCATGATTCTCGTGTTCTCCGTTGGCTTCATTGCACCGCTCGTGCTCATTGGTCTCAACATGGCGGGCATTCTTACAGGAAGGCGCTTGCTGAGTTGGTGGCGCTGGATTATTTTCGTCGTGTTCATATTCGCTGCAGTGGCAACACCCACTGGCGATCCGATCAATATGTCGCTGCTTGCTGCTCCGATTCTGTTGCTCGTCACCATAGCGATCATCTTTTCTATGCTTAATGACCGACGTCGGGCCCGTAAGCGCAGGCGTGAACCTGACTTTTCAACACTTGCGGATGATGAGCTTTCACCTCTGATTTTGTCTGACGATGAGTAGCCCTGCGGAACGATACGCAGCGTCTCGTCAACGTGCGCAATCTCCATATGTTCAAGCGTTTGCTGAGGGATTCTCATTTGGCTTAGATGACTTTCAATTGCGCGCCTGTCGCTCACTTGAGCATGGGAAAAGCGTATTGGTCGCGGCACCAACGGGTTCGGGAAAAACGGTAGTTGGCGAATTCGCAGTATTTTTAGCGCTGCAAGCAGGCAGAAAGTGTTTTTTCACAACGCCTATAAAAGCCTTATCGAATCAGAAGTACCACGATCTCGTTGAACACTTTGGATCCGAGAATATTGGCCTACTTACGGGTGACACTTCGATAAATAGCGAAGCGCAGGTTGTGGTGATGACGACCGAAGTTTTGCGAAACATGCTGTATGCAGAATCAAGCATCTTGCATGAGCTTTCCTATGTCGTCATGGACGAAGTTCATTACTTGGCCGACCGGTTCCGAGGTGCAGTGTGGGAAGAGGTGATGATCCATCTACCGGAGTCTGTAAGTATTGCTGCCCTCTCGGCCACCGTCAGCAATGCTGAGGAATTTGGTGCTTGGTTATCCACTGTTCGCGGTGAAACAGACATTATCGTGGAGGAGCATCGGCCAGTTCCACTTTGGCAGCATGTGATGGCTGGATCACGAATGTATGACCTCTTTGTGGATGACCAACAACATGTTGTGAACCCCGAACTTGAGCGTCTGGCCCGTGATTCAACTCGACGGCATAGCAGAGATGACCGTAATCATCGACGACGCAATCCATTGACACCGTACCGCTCAGATGTTGTGCGTAAATTAGATGAGGAAGAACTTCTTCCAGCTATCTATTTTCTTTTCAGCCGCAATGGTTGTAATGATGCAGTGCAACAGGTTTTGCATTCAGGGTTGCGCCTGAATACGAAGCAGGAGCGCTCTGAGGTACGTCAATACGCTTTGGAAGCTACTCGTCATTTGCCTGATGAAGACTTACTGGCTCTGGGATTCGATGATTGGATGGATGGATTAGAGCGCGGAATCGCGGCTCACCATGCTGGATTACTGCCGATTTTTAAAGAAGTTGTTGAGTATCTATTTCAACGCGGCCTCATCAAAGTTGTCTTTGCCACTGAGACGTTAGCGCTGGGAATCAACATGCCGGCTAAGTCAGTTGTGTTAGAGAAGCTTTCCAAGTGGAATGGTGAATCCCATGTGGATCTCACGCCAGGGGAGTACACGCAACTCACAGGCCGAGCTGGTAGACGCGGAATTGACGTCGAAGGACATGGAGTTGTCCTTTGGCAGGAAGGTCTTGATCCTCGTGCTGTTGCTGGCTTAGCGTCAACTCGCACGTATCCATTGAAATCTTCATTTGCGCCGTCGTACAACATGGCTGTGAATCTCGTTGCGCGGCTGGGTAGGCACACGGCACGTGAGGTTCTTGAAACTTCATTTGCTCAATTTCAGGCTGATCGGTCTGTGGTTGGTTTGGCAACACAAATTCGAAAACTTGAAGAGGGTTTGTCCGGCTATCGAGATGCCATGACTTGTCATCTTGGTGACTTCATCGAGTATTCATCACTACGTGAACAAATTTCTCGACGTGAGAAGGATGTCACTCGTACGGCAGCTGCAGCACGCCGTGAAGGAGCCACTGACACACTCCGAGCCCTCAAACCAGGAGATGTGATCATCATTCCGGCAGGCAAAAGGGCAGGTCCTGCAGTGGTGTTGGACACCGGGTTTGGTGGAGATTCCTCGGATCCTCGCCCACTGGTGTTGACCAGCGATCGACAGGTGCGCAGAATCTCTAGTCTTGAAGTTCATGCCAATCTTGAGGTTCTCGGGCGTCTTCGCATCCCCAAGTCTTTTTCTGCCCGCAATCCTGCGGCGCGAAAAGATCTTGCCTCGGCCTTGCGGGAAATAGCTGGAGATCGTTCTGCTCGTAAGGCAAGTAAAGAAGCCAAGAACGAGGATGAAGTGGTTCTTTCGCTTCGTGCCCAAATGCGTCAGCATCCTTGTCATGGATGCAATGAGCGCGAGCAGCATGCACGCTGGGCAGAGAGATACCACCGGGCTCAACGCGAAATCCATGACCTTGAGCAGCGTGTTGAGGGCCGTACGAACTCTATTGCTCGCCATTTTGATCGCGTGTGCGAAGTTTTGACTGAGCTTGGGTATCTCACGAGTGCTCATGATGATGCGAAAGTGACGGATGAAGGTCAATTGCTTATGCGACTTTATACCGAAGCTGATTTGCTGACCGCGCTGTGCTTGCAGCAAGGAACTTGGGAATCACTGACCGCTCCTGAACTCGCAGCAGTGTGTTCAACTTTGTTATTTGAATCTCGCACGAACGAGGATGATGCGCCCAGAGTCCCTCATGGAGCTATTCGTGACGCACTTGATGTCATGCAGGACATGTGGTTCGACATCCATGGAATTGAAGAGCGTCACCAAGTGAGTGCAACCAAAGCCCTTGATAGTGGTTTTGTATGGGCGATGTATCGCTGGTCTCAGGGCAACAGTTTATATTCGGTTTTATCGCGAGAAGATTTCACCGCAGGCGACTTCGTGCGATGGTCTCGTCAGGTAATCGATCTGCTTGGACAAATTGCGCAAGCTGTTCCAGTAGATAGTGAACTGCGAACCACGGCAATTGCTGCCGCAGATTTGGTGAACCGTGGCGTTATTGCTTCAGTCTCGGAAGTTACTGTCACAACCACGCAGGGATAAATCGTTCGATTCCCCAGGACTTCGCTATCGCATCACGGTTACTCTCATTGCGTCGGGTTTGCAAGAGCGCTGTCTGAATATCAATAGTGACATCAGTTGCTGCGGTAGCGACCTTTCGTGAAATCTCTAAAATGTTGGTGTGCTCAATGACAAGGCTGGCAAGCCTTGGAGTCATAGGTTTGACCGGTTCCGCGTGCGCAGCACGTATGACACCCTCGAGATCACCGAACGCCTGAATAAGTGCTGCCGCAGTTTTCTCTCCAATGCCAGGCACGCCTGGTATTCCATCAGAGGAGTCACCACGCATGATGGCGAAATCGACATAGGAATGTGCAGCGACCCCATACCTGTCGATGACTCCAGCTTCATTTAATAATGGCCACTTGGACATTCCACCATTGACGGCGAGCAGCAGTTGAACCTGATGTTTCTCACTGACAACCTGAACTAAGTCTCTGTCGCCCGATACAACGATCACCGGACCTTGAATGCGTTGAGCCAGTGTGGCAGCGATGTCATCAGCTTCGAATTGATCGACGCCAATTCGTGGAATGGTTGAGACATCCAAGAGATCAGCCAAAGCCTCGATTTGAGGACTGAGGGTGTCCGGCTCATCTTCAAGGAAGACACCGTCTTGGGTCGTTTCCAGCACGCGATGGGTCTTGTAGCTGGGGAGAAGGTCAACACGCCACTGTGGGCGCCAATCAACGTCCCAGCAAGCCACGATCGCTCGGGGAGCGTAGGTTGCGTGAAATGAGTCCAGCATGGCGAGAAATCCGCGTAGCGCCTGGTGTGGCCGGCCATCAGGAGCTTTCATCGAATCAGGTAACGCGTAGAAGGCACGGTAATAGAGCGAGGCCGTATCGAGCACGAGAACGGGGTCTTGTGACATGCATGAATGGTCTCAGAATCCGTCCTAAAATTTGGGATCGATATGGCTTAGGTTGTTCCCATGGATCAAGCATTTGGCACGGCTGATTTTCTCTCGCGAATTGGGAAAGTGCGGCAGGCGGCACAAGTAGGTGGTGTCGACGCAGTATTAGTCACTCCCGGTTCAGATTTACGCTACCTAACCGGGTATGACGCCAAGGCGCTTGAACGCCTGACCTGCTTAGTAATACCCATAGCTGCAGATCCCGTCATTGTGGTGCCCAATCTGGAAGTTCTTGCAGCCAAAGCAAGTCCAATTGCGCTCCTCGGGATGGAGATCATTGGTTGTGATGAAGGTGATGATCCGTACGAGACAGTCGCCCAAGTGATGCAAGGTATTGCGAAAATCGCCGTCGATGATCACATGTGGGCCTCGAAGGTTCTTCGGTTGAAGTCGGCCATGCCACTGGTGGAACAAGTTCTTGCGGGGCAGTTCATCGACCCCATTCGTATGCGTAAGGATGCTCGAGAGATTGATGCGCTGCGGCGCGCTGGCGCGGCAATTGATCGAGTTCATGCCCGAGTTCCAGAACTCTTGCGGCCTGGTCGTACCGAACGTGAAGTTGGACGAGACATCGCGGAACTGATCATCGCTGAAGGCCACGTAGCGGTTGATTTTGTGATCGTTGCCGCTGGAGCCAATGGAGCAAGCCCACACCACGAGGTGTCCGACTACATCATTCAATTAGGCGATGCTGTCGTGGTCGATATTGGCGGGACTATGCCCGATGGGTACTGCAGTGATTGCACGCGAATGTATGCCGTGGGTAATCCCGGCAGTGAGTATCGAGAAAAATACGACGTCTTATTCGAAGCACAAAAGCAATCGCGTGAGTCTGCACGTCCCGGCGTGAGCGCAGGTAGTGTTGATGCCGCGGCCCGAAATTATCTGGATGATTTCGGCCTAGGTGATCTTTTCATTCATCGCACAGGTCACGGTATCGGTATGCAAACACATGAGGAGCCCTATATCTTCCAAGGGAGTTCGTTCGTACTTGAACCGGGGATGGCTTTTAGTATTGAGCCTGGCTTCTACGACGAGGGACGTTTTGGTGCACGCATTGAAGATATCGTCGTGTGCACTGAAAGTGGTATCGAGTCTATGAATCACCAACCGCATGAACTCATCGTCGTCGAATAGTCATTGATGATGAGAAGGAAATCAACAGTTGCAGCTCATCACACACAGTCTGCCGATTCCAAAGTGCTTACGTACCGTCATCGCGGTGCCTCGGTGTTTGACCGAGGCAACTTGCCTACATGACGAAGTTCTGGCGTTGGGCCTGTGCTATCTGCGGTGGTGTCGTACTGTGGTTGGCATTTCCGCCCGTAAATATTGGTTGGTTTGCCATTTTCGGCGTAGCTCTCATTATTGCTTCGTTGTTCTTGGCTCGACCTCGTCAAGCCTTCGGATTGGGTTTCCTGGCGTCAAGTATTTTCTTTCTCTTACTTTTACACTGGCTCACCATTGTTGGCATCGATGCATGGATTCTCTTGTCATTGGTCTGCGCGGCGTGGTTTGGTCTGATGGGTGTAGTCATTTGCCTTGCGACTCGAAATCGTTGGTGGCCTCTGCTCGTACCCGGGGTGTGGATCGCACAGGAGTGGATTCGCGGATCGTGGCCCTTCGGTGGATTCCCATGGGGAACCCTTGCGTTTTCACAGGTCGAGACACCTATGGGCAAGATGGCAACCGTATTAGGCCTGCTTGGCGATTCTGGCTGGGTGGTCTTGAGCGCATCGTTACTCGTGCTGGCAGTTCAACATGTGATGATCAAAAAACGTCAAAGCGCGGTAATTGCGGGTGCAGGTGCTTGCTTGTTGATCATGCTGCCTGGCGTGATTGCGCTTCCTCATCATGGTGACAATCACGGGGGAGTTGCGAGTACTCGTATTGGTGTAGTCCAGGGCGGGACACCTTCTCTAGGCATGAACGCGTTCGATGTTCGCCGTGCAGTGCTTGACAACCATGTTCGCGAAACTATGCAACTGGCTAGAGATGTTGACCACAATGTTTCCCAAGCTCCAGCATTTGTACTTTGGCCGGAAAATTCATCCGATTTAGATCCATATCTCGATCAAGCGGCATCCGCTGCGATTGGTGTCGCTGCTCGTTCTATTAATGTTCCGATTTTGATAGGTGCAGTCGTCAGTAATCCTCAAGACTCAAACACGGTTTTGAATGCTGGGATTCTGTGGGATCCAACCACAGGTGCAGGTCAGCAATACAACAAGACACATCCAGTTCCATTTGGTGAATACATTCCGTTTCGTGAAATCCTTGCACCCTTGATTGATCGCTTTGATCGAATCGGTCGGGATTTTGCGGCTGGTACATCCACGGGAATCTTTCAGATAGGTGATGTAGATGCCGGTAACGTGATTTGTTTTGAAATCGCATACAACAGCGTTATCAGCCCTCTGATTTCGCAAGGTGCAAGAGTTTTGACCGTTCAAACAAATAACGCTACGTATGCAGGCACAGCCCAACCTGATCAACAGTTCATGATTGAGCGAATGCGGGCACTAGAGACAGGTCGAAGTGTCGTTGTTGCGGCAACCACGGGTATCTCTGCATTCATCAATCCTGATGGATCAGTGCTCAGTCAGATAAATGAAGGAGAGACCGGCAGCATGGTGCGTTCCGTTGCCCTTCGTGGCCAGCGGAACTTGGGGAGTCACGTAGGGTCCCTCGTCGTGTTTTTATGGGGATTGGGGTCGGTTGGAGTGGTCTTTGTCTTGTCTGCGCGAGCCGTGCGCGATCGACGCAGGGGTCAACATAAGGTGGTGAAGTGACGTTCGAAGACCTTGGCCGGATTCTGGTCATCATCCCAACCTTCAATGAATTGGAATCATTGCCCGTCATTATTGGGCGAGTTCGACACAGTGTTCCCGAGGCCTACATTCTGGTTGCCGATGACAATTCTCCCGATGGCACGGGCAAGCTTGCCGACACTTTCGCCCAGAGCGACGCACACGTTCAAGTGATGCATCGTCTTGGCAAAGAAGGTTTAGGCGCTGCATATTTGGCGGGTTTTGCCTGGGCCTTGCAGCAGGGTTACGACGTTGTAGTGGAA
>WLOE01000039.1 GCA_009699465.1 Actinomycetota bacterium
ACCAGTCACCACGATTGCAGCCTGGGCCACCAAGTTGGCAACATAAATACGGCGCGTTTTTTTACCAGCACGCTGCGACATCATCATGGCTCCCATCGGAACACGCGTTTAGCCATCCAAATACCAATAAGTGCCCAAACGGCTAAAACAATCACCGCGAATACTGGGACGGAATTCAATTGAAGTGCATCACGTAGTCCATTTGCCATTGCAGCGCTTGGGAGTAGATCAACCATGTGAGCGAGCAGATTTGGCATCCGTGAAGTCGCAATCACGACACCACCGAAAATCATCAATACGAGAAACAGTCCATTGGCAATAGCGAGAACCGCTTCTGCTCGAAAATATCCGGCAATCACTAATGCCCAAGAGACCCACACTGTTGCTGAAAGCACCCCGACTATTAATGCTAGAGCCAGTCCAGAGGCTGATGGTCTCCAGTCGAGAAACGTGCCAGTGATTGCCACAGCAATGATTGACGAGAGGGTAAGTAATCCTGTTGCGATGAGTTTGCCAAAAACGAGATCAAGTCGAGAAAGGGGAGTTGTTCCCAGAAAGCGAAGTGCACCTGAACGTCGTTCGAACCCAGTGCCAATAGCCAATGATGTGAAACACGTAGCCAAAATACTCACCGCAAAAACTGTGGGTACAGCTGCATCTATGGATTGTGTAGACAATTTCGTGAAGCCCAAGGCAAGAAGTAACACTACGGGAATCACAAATGTAAGAAGTAGTTGTTCACCGTTGCGGATTAGAAGTTTCAACTCCCATTGTGCGTGTGCCGTGACCCGTCGCGCCATCGAAACATGATTCATCGATTACCTTCCTTCGAAGTTTCGATGAGCAGTTGCTCGAGGGTTCGACTACCAACGCCTAGTTCGGAAACCATCACACCATGTTGGGCGCACCAGGAAGCGATGGTTGCCATAACTTGAGGAGTTGGGTTACCAGTGACGACATACTTTCCGGGTTGGGTTTCGGATGCCACATACCCCTCTGGAAGTGCCTGCATCAAACCTGCAATAGCCAAGTGCATCGGTCCGGTGAATGAAATGGCTTGTGATGAGCCTGTGAGTTCCGCGAGTGTTCCCTGCATAATTATTCGACCATCTGACATCACCCAGATTGAATCAGCGAGATCTTCAACATCAGGAAGAACGTGTGTAGTCAACACAATTGCTTTGCCAAGATCGCGTTGTTTACGTAACAGGTCCAAGAGATTGCGTCGAGCTAACGCATCAAGGCCTGCGGTTGGTTCATCGAGAAAAAGAATCTGCGGCTGTGGAAGCAGCGCTGCAGCCAACTTAACCCGTTGCTGTTCACCGCCTGATAGGCGTCGGGTCTGGGTCCGTAATCCTGGATCTATG
Source organism: Actinomycetota bacterium (assembly GCA_009699465.1). Taxonomy (GTDB): domain Bacteria; phylum Actinomycetota; class Actinomycetes; order S36-B12; family S36-B12; genus UBA11398. Next base: position 1,368 of record WLOE01000039.1, read on the forward strand.
CCGACTGCGTCCAGCAGGTCGGCGGGATCTGCCGGATTCGGATAGAGCTTGGCTAAATATGTGAGCCACTCAAGGGGGCGGGCAGTTGGAAAGAGGCCACCAGTTTGCAGCATCACCCCGAGTTGGGCTCGAACAACAGGATCTTGCGGGTCACGTCCCAGGAGGCGAACTTGGCCTGAGGTCGCTGGGCGTAAACCGCAAGCAACCTCAATTGTGCTGCTCTTTCCTGCACCGTTTGGGCCCAAAAGGGCGGTGATGCAACCGGCTGGTGCCTCAAAACTCAAGCCGTCGACGGCGGTGAGCGAGCCATAGCGAACCACCAAGTCCCGGATTTCAACGGCTGCCACGGTCTGAGCATAGGCAAGTGCATGTGAGCCCACTCGAAGGGTCTCGCGACGTGAACAGGGGTAATTTGGACATCGGGTCGAATTACGCAACAATGAGGTTGTGAAATTCCCTGGTGATGCCGCTGAGCGTGTCGCACGCAGTTTGCTCAGCGATGGTCCTGCAACGCCCACGCAGCTGGCTGATCGCTTACATCTGTCTTCAGCGGCGATACGCAAAACTCTTGCTGCGCTGACGCACGAGTCATTGGTCGCGGCATCTGAGCGTGCTCCATACGGACCTGCTCCGGCCAAACGGCGGGGTCGACCAAGTCAGGTGTTCAGCCTTACGTCTCAAGGGCGTGCGGCACTGAATCAAGAATATGACTCGTTGGCCATTGATGCTTTGGAATTCGTGGCGCAAACACAAGGAACCGATGGAATTATTGCATTCGCCGAACAGCGAGCAAAGAAATTAATGGTCCAGTTGGAACCCTCGGCCGCAACAACCGAGCTAGCAGTTGAGCAATTGGCCCAAACCCTGACTACGGCCGGGTACGCAGCTTCAGTTGAAAAAACTTCTGATGGTGGGTACGCAGTGCAGTTATGCCAGCACCATTGCCCAGTCATCGATGCAGCAACACATTTCCCAGAACTTTGCGAAGCAGAAACCAAGGCTCTCGGAGACGCACTTGGTTTACATGTCACCCGCTTAGCCACCCTCGCCCATGGTGATGGTGTGTGCACAACTGTTATTCCACTCGTTCAGCGAAAGGCTCTCGCATGAGTACTGACCAAGCAGCAACAATCGACGAGCTAGGTCGATATGACTATGGCTGGCACGATCCCGACAGCGCTGGTACAAACGCACGGCGAGGTATCAATGAAGAAGTCGTGCGCGATATTAGTGCGAAAAAAAATGAACCCGAATGGATGCTCGAGCTTCGATTGAAGGGTCTACGTCTCTTCGAACGCAAGCCAATGCCTGCATGGGGTGCTGATCTCAGTGGCATTGATTTCGACAACATTAAATACTTTGTACGGTCGACTGAGAAAACGGCCACCAATTGGGAAGACCTTCCAGATGACATCAAGAACACCTATGACCGTCTAGGCATCCCCGAAGCTGAAAAGCAGCGGCTGGTTGCGGGTGTTGCCGCGCAATATGAATCTGAAGTCGTCTATCACAAAATCCGTGAAGACCTAGAAGAACAAGGTGTGCTCTTTCTCGACACCGACACGGCATTGCGCGAGCACGAAGAAATGTTTCGCGAATACTTCGGAACCGTGATACCAGTTGGCGACAATAAGTTTGCTTCACTCAACACAGCTGTGTGGTCCGGTGGATCATTCATCTATGTTCCCAAAGGGGTGAACGTAGAGATCCCACTTCAGGCGTATTTCCGTATTAACACTGAAAACATGGGGCAGTTCGAGCGAACCTTGATGATTATCGATGAGGGTGCACGAGTGCACTACGTCGAGGGATGTACAGCGCCTATTTATTCGTCCGACTCACTCCATTCCGCGGTCGTGGAAATCATCGTGAAAAAGGGCGCGACTTGCCGCTATACGACTATTCAAAACTGGTCAACCAATGTTTACAACTTGGTTACGAAGCGAGCCGTTTGCCATGAAGACGCCACGATGGAGTGGATCGATGGCAACCTTGGATCAAAGGTAACTATGAAGTACCCGGCTGTATGGCTTATGGGCGAGCGTGCGCATGGAGAAACGCTCTCTCTAGCATTTGCAGGTCCTGGAATGCACACAGACGCCGGATCAAAGATGATCCATGCAGCCCCGAATACCACTTCCACAATCGTGTCTAAATCCGTTGCCCGTGGTGGCGGCCGATCTTCGTATCGTGGTTTGGTTCAAATAAACGAGGGCTGCCATGGTTCACGCGCAACTGTGAAGTGTGATGCGCTCCTTGTTGATGATGAGTCTCGCTCGGATACTTATCCGTACGTTGACGTGCGAGACGACGACGTTTCCATGGGCCATGAGGCAACTGTGTCCAAAATCAGTGACAGCCAATTGTTTTACTTAATGTCGCGAGGCATGACTGAAGACGAAGCGATGGGAATGATCGTGCGTGGATTCATTGAGCCAATCGCACGCGAACTTCCGATGGAATATGCAATTGAGCTCAACCGTCTCATTGAATTGCAGATGGAGGGCGCAGTCGGATGACCAACGCAGTTGTTGTTCCACCGTTGGATCTTGCTCCTCAGACTCGCTCGTTTGATCCTGCTGCATTTATCGAGCCAACCTCGCGCGATGAGGAATGGAAATTTTCGGCGTTTAGTCAACTTAAGCAATTCTTCATCGCAGACCAAAGCGCGGGCAATGTTCATGCCGCTGGGGTAGGCGTAAACATGCTTGATATCCATCAGGTTGCAAGCACCTGGATTCCAACAGATTTGGCCGCAGCTATCGCACGTGCGAATGTAACTGAAGCTGGCGTGCTTGAAATTGAGGCACAGTCGGTTCATAAAGAACCCATCGTGATCGATCTCACGACGAGCACTACCAAGGCATATCAACATATAGAAATCGTGGCTGGTCGACTCAGCGACGCCACTGTGGTTATTCGCCAAAACCTCACAAGCCAGATCAACGGTGCAACAGTCGTAACCGTTGGCGATGGCGCCAAGCTCACAGTGATCACCATCATCGATGGAGACACTTCTACCGCTCTTGCACTTCAGCTCCCGGTGTCACTTGGCAGAGATGCGTATTTCACAGGCGCCCTGGCCATCATTGGAGGTGGAGCGGTGCGCATCCAAAACGCGATCACCTACACCGCACCGGGAGGTACTGCGGAGCTGTTCGGGGTATTCCTATCCGATACTGGCCAGCACATTGAACAACGCATTTTTGTGAATCATGACCAGCCTCACTGCAAGAGCGACGTGATGTATAAGGGTGCACTGCTCAACCCAGGAGCCCGCAGTGTGTGGATTGGTGATGTGCTCGTTCGCAAGGAAGCCATAGGCACTGATACCCATCAGGTGAATCGCAACCTCGTACTCTCGGATGGGGCTCGCGCAGATTCGGTTCCCAATCTTGAGTTGGAAACCGGGGACATTGTGAAGGCCGGGCACGCAAGTGCAACCGGCCGATTCGATGATGAACAGGTGTTCTACCTTCAATCGCGAGGAATTCCGCTCGACACTGCTCGGCAACTCGTGGTACGTGGGTTCTTTGCAGAGGTGCTCGGTCGAGTTGGGAACACCCACTGGCGTGATGAATTACTGGCAAAGATCTCGCAGCGACTTGGGATTGAGAAATTCGAGGGCGATGATGAGTGATTTCCTCCGAGTTGCATCTGTTTCCGATGTACCCGTGGGTGCATCCCTGAAAGTTGTCGTCAACGAACGCGACATAGCCGTCGTTCACTGTGCTGATGGTGTCTTTGCCATTTCCGATATTTGTTCACACGCCGATGTTTCTTTGTCTGAGGGTGAAGTAATTGATTGCACTATTGAGTGCTGGCTGCATGGATCGCAATTTAATCTTCGAACAGGTGAACCCTTATCGCCACCAGCAATTTTCGCGGTGCCGACCTTTGAGGTGCGTCTAGTAACCGAGAGCGATCAAGTGTTTATTGAAGTAGCGACCGAACCTAAACCTGTGTCAACCGATGGAAAGCAGTAGTCATGAGTTCATTATTAATCACTGATTTGTACGCTCAGGTAGAAACGGATCAGGGACCTAAGGACATTCTCAAGGGTGTCACTCTCAAGATTGAATCCGGTCGCACGTATGCCATCATGGGACCAAACGGCTCCGGTAAATCAACTCTTGCGTATGTGATCGCTGGTCATCCTCGTTACACAGTTACCTCGGGAACGATTACCCTCGATGGCGTTGACGTGTTGTCCATGAGCGTCGATGAACGCGCACGCGCAGGTCTCTTCTTAGCGATGCAGTACCCAGTGGAAGTTCCAGGCGTATCCGTTGCTAATTTCCTGCGCACTGCCGTCACAGCGGTGCGCGGCGAAGCACCTAAGTTGCGCCTGTGGATCAAAGAGATGAAGGAAGCAATGGCAGCTATCCAAATGGATTCGTCATTTGCTGAACGAAATCTCAACGAAGGGTTCTCTGGCGGTGAGAAGAAGCGTCTTGAGATCCTGCAACTTGCATTATTGCGTCCAAAGATTGCAGTACTAGATGAAACGGACTCCGGGCTAGACGTAGATGCGCTGCGAGTTGTATCCGAAGGGGTTAACCGTTTCCGCGATGAGACCGGTGCGGGCACTTTGCTGATTACTCACTACACGCGAATCCTTCGCTATATCAAGCCTGATGTGGTTCACGTGTTTGCCGACGGTCGGATCGTTGAAACTGGCGGTGCCGAGCTGGCTGAAATCTTGGAGTCGGAAGGTTATGAGCGCTTCACGACCGTGAAGAGCTAACCTCGCAATGTCCACTCTCGATGTCACAGCCATAAAGGCTGATTTCCCGATCCTGTCAACCACAGTGCGTGGTGGGCATCGATTGGTGTACCTCGATAGTGGCGCCACATCGCAAAAGCCAACTGTGGTGCTTGATGCAGAACGTAATTATTACGAGCAACACAATGCTGCGGTACATCGTGGGGCTCATGCGTTAGCGGAGCTTGCTACTGAGGATTTCGAGGCCGCCCGAGTCACGATTGCCGGTTTCGTGGGAGCTCGGGCTAAGGATTTGGTATTCACCAAGAACGCCACGGAAAGTTTGAACTTGGTTTCATACGCATTTTCAAATGCAACAGCGCTCAATAATCGCGGAGCTGGTCTGATCGATCCGAGATTTGTGTTGAACCCAGGTGATTCCATCGTGATCACTGAAATGGAACACCACGCAAACCTCATCCCCTGGCAGGAGGTGTGCCGAAAGACTGGAGCAACACTGCGGTGGATCCCTCTCACTGATGAGGGTCGCCTTGATCTCACTCATCTTGAGGATCTGATTGATCACACTACGAAAGTCGTGAGCGTCGTTCATCAATCAAATATCTTAGGAACGATAAATCCCGTAAAAATGCTGATGGATCGTGCTCACGCAGTCGGCGCGATTGGAATTATTGACGGCTGTCAATCTGTGCCTCATATGCCGGTTGATGTTCATCATTTGGGTGCAGACTTGGTTGCTTGGAGTGGGCACAAGATGCTCGGGCCTACCGGGATCGGATGTCTTTGGGGAACTGAGGAAATCCTTGAAGCAATGCCACCATTTATCACTGGTGGTTCAATGATTCAAATGGTTGAAATGGAAAAGAGCACTTTTGCTCCGCCGCCACAGAAATTTGAAGCTGGTACGCCTGTCGTCGCCCAAGCGGTAGCACTGGCAGCTGGCGCGCGATACCTTGAAAAGATAGGTATGAGTGCTGTGGCCGATCATGAATTTGAACTTGCCGAATACACCGTTGATGCTTTGAATGCTCTTGTAGGCGTTCGCATCATTGGTCCAGCGAATGCCCACGAACGAGGCAGTGCGGTTTCGTTCGTCGTGGATGGGCTTCATCCACATGACGTAGGACAAGTTCTTGATAGTCGAGGAGTAGCCGTTCGTGTTGGTCATCACTGTGCATGGCCAACGTGTAGGCGTTTTGCAGTTCCTTCAACTACGCGAATTTCGCCATATATCTATAACGACACGTCAGACATTGACGAAGCGATTGATGGAATTGTCGCGGCGCAAGAATTTTTCGGGGTGAAGTGATGGATCTCGAGTCTCTTTATCAAGATATTATTTTGGATCACTACAAGCACCCACGTGGCAAAGGTCTTCTAGACCGCCCAATGGGAAGTGCTTTTCACGTCAACCCAACGTGCGGTGATGAAATCACGGTTCAGGTTAACCAGGACCCCCAAGGCGGCCTTATCATTGGTTATGACGGGCAAGGATGTTCTATTTCGCAGGCAAGTGCCAGTGTTCTTGTCGAACTCATTCACGGGGAAACAATCGAGAAGAGCGAAGAGATCCGCAAAGCATTCTTGGAAATGATGCACGCGCAGGGCGCAGGTGACCCAAATGAGGATATTTTGGGTGATGCGATCGCCTTTGCTGGGGTTGCGAAGTTTCCAGCACGCGTGAAGTGTGCGTTGCTGTCATGGATGGCTCTGCAGGATGCCGAAATTCAAGCAGGACTCTTAACAACAGGAGAGGGAGCATGAGCGCCGCAACAGAAGATGAAGTCTTGGAGGCAATGCGTGATGTTGTCGATCCTGAGTTAGGTATTAACGTTGTTGATCTCGGTTTGGTTTACGGGGTAACTGTTGATGACACGAACATTGCCACGGTTGATATGACATTAACATCGGCTGCGTGTCCATTAACCGACGTCATTGAGGACCAAACTCGGGCTGCGCTCAGCACAGTCGTGGACGACTTCCGCATTAATTGGGTCTGGATGCCACCTTGGGGTCCCGACAAGATCACAGACGATGGACGCGACATGCTGCGCTCGCTGGGATTTAATGTCTAATACATGATCGTTGCCACAGATGTGGAGTTGCGTGCTGGTGCGCAGCTTTTGTTATCTCAAGCCAGTTTCAGAGTCGGTAAAGGTGATCGAGTAGGCCTTGTCGGCCGTAATGGTGCGGGAAAAACCACGCTGACTAAAGCACTCGCGGGTGAAACCTTGCCAACGAATGGCTCAATTCATGCAACTGGCTCCGTCGGGTACCTGCCGCAAGATCCTCGATCAGGTGATCCCGAAGAATTAGCCAGGGATCGCATTCTTAGCGCTCGTGGTCTTCAGGATGTTGTGCGGCGCATGCAGGAAGCGTCTATGGCGATGGACACTCAGGATGCAGATGAGCGCGAGCGAATCGTTGCCAGATATGCGCGTGCCGAGGCGGAATTCGAAGCCTTGGGTGGTTATGCAGTTGAATCGCAGGCGGCCTCTATTGCAGCGTCAGTTGGACTTGATGACCGGATTCTGGGTCAACCTCTTGGAACGCTTTCGGGCGGTCAGCGCAGGCGGGTTGAGCTGGCACGTATTTTATTTAGTGGTGCGGAAGTTCTCCTGCTGGACGAGCCGACCAACCACCTTGACGCTGATTCCATTCGATGGCTACGTAAATTCTTGGGTGCCTATGAGGGTGGCTTCATTGTGATTTCTCACGACACCGAACTCTTGCACGATACTGTCAATAAGGTCTGGCATCTAGATGCCAACCGACGTGAAATAGACGTGTATGCCATGGGCTGGGATGCGTATCAAACTGCCCGAGAAACGGATGAACGTAGGCGCAAGCGCGAGCGACGTAATGCTGAGCAACAAGCAGAACAGTTACGCAATCAAGCCAATCGCATGCGGGCTAAGGCCTCGAAAGCAACAGCAGCCCAGAACATGTTTAAACGGGCTGACGCGTTGATGGAAGGGCTCGATGACACTCGCGTGGCCGATAAAGTGGCGAAACTTCGATTTCCTACCCCAAAGCCTTGTGGAAAAGTGCCACTCACAGCCAAAGGCTTATCTCGTATGTATGGGTCATTGGAAGTGTTCACTGATGTTGATCTGGCAATTGATCGCGGCTCGCGTGTTGTCATTCTTGGGCTCAACGGCGCAGGTAAAACCACCTTGCTTCGAATTCTCGGCCAAGTTGATCTTCCAAACAGTGGCGAAGTGCTTCCAGGACATGGCGCCGTCATCGGCTACTACGCTCAAGAACACGAGACGCTAGATCCTACGGCAACAGTGCTTGAAATGATGAAGAGAAATTCGCCGGATCTTGATGACACACGGCAACGTACCGTTCTAGGTTCGTTCCTATTCAGCGGTGACGATGTCGATAAACCAACTGCAGTGCTGTCAGGTGGAGAGAAGACTCGTTTGGCCCTAGCCTGCCTGGTAGTTTCAGGCGCTAATGTCTTGCTGCTGGATGAACCGACCAACAACCTTGACCCTGCAAGTCGTGAAGAGGTTCTCTCGGCATTACGCAGCTACGAGGGTGCAGTGGTACTCGTTACTCACGATCCTGGCGCGGTATTTGCTCTTGACCCGGAACGCGTGTTGTTGTTGCCCGATGGCGATGAAGATCACTGGAGTGCCGACTATGCGGATCTTGTTGAACTCGCCTAAAGGAGCGACCAATGGCTAATCACAGTGTGTGGATGACGATGCGATCCATGTCTAGCGATCGATCGGTTCTCAAACGTAGCCTTGGCAAGGGGCTTGTTCGTCGAATCCTTGGATATGCCCGCCCATACAAGGCCACAGTCGTCGCTCTTCTGATTACGTTGGTATGTGCCGCAGTACTCACAGTCGCTCAGCCACTGTTGTTTCGCCGCATTATTGATAAGGGCGTCACAGTTGGTGATTCATCTGTCGTAACGAATACCGCAATTCTCATCGCAGTACTCGCGCTGCTTGATGCCGTGCTCGGATTAGTTGGACGCTGGTTCTCCGCTCGCATCGGTGAAGGTTTAATTTTTGATTTGCGCACCCAAGTGTTTGATCACGTCCAACGTCAATCCATTGCCTTTTTTACCCGCGCTCAAACAGGAGCGCTCATTTCGCGACTGAATAGCGATGTTATTGGCGCACAACAAGCCTTCACTTCAACTCTCAGCGGGGTTATTGGCAACCTCATTTCTCTGATCATCGTATTAGTCACGATGTTTATTTTGTCTTGGCAGGTGACCTTAACCTCGCTGGTGCTTGTTCCACTATTCCTTATTCCAGCGCGCTGGATGGGGCGCAAACTTCAGCAACTGACTCGTGATCAGATGAAGTTAAACGCCGATATGAGCAACCAGATGTCTGAGCGCTTCAATGTCGCCGGCGCACTATTGGTGAAATTATTCGGCCGGCCGGAGGTTGAAGCTGATGATTTTTCAAGCAAGGCAATACGAGTTCGCGATATTGGTATCAAAATGGCCATGGCAAACAGGTGGTTCTTTTCGGCATTGACCTTGGTTGCTGCATTGGCAACAGCCGTTGCATATGGACTTGGTGGAAATTTGGTGATCAACGGTGTCCTGACTCTGGGAACCCTGCTTGCACTCGTTGGCCTATTGGCACAGTTGTATGGTCCCTTGACTGCTCTGTCAAATGTCCGCATCGACATCATGACCGCTCTTGTTTCCTTTGATCGAGTCTTCGAAGTATTGGATCTCAAGCCCGCTGTCCAAGATCCTGCCAAACCCGTGCTCATCCCTAGTACTTCGTTATCACTGACATTTGACAATGTAAGTTTCACGTACCCTACTGCGCGTGAAGTATCCCTAGCGTCACTTGAAAGTGTCGCTCGAAAAGAAGAACATTTCGAAAACGAGCCGGTACTTGAACACATTTCATTTGATGTCCCTGCCGGATCCCTTACCGCAATTGTCGGACCATCTGGAGCCGGTAAGAGCACGATAAGTGCTCTCATTACACGTCTTTACGATGTCAGCGACGGCTCGATCAGTGTGGGTGGTGTCGATATTCGTGATGTGACTCAGCGTGATTTGCACGACAATCTTGGTGTAGTTACGCAAGATGCACATCTGTTTCACGACACCATTGGCTCAAACTTACGCTACGCGAAACCAAACGCAACCGATGAGGAAATCTTTGCAGCTTTGGAATCAGCGCAAATCATCGACCTCGTGCGTTCACTACCGAACGGACTCAACACCGTGGTCGGAGATCGAGGACATCGCCTTTCTGGTGGAGAAAAGCAGCGACTAGCGTTAGCCCGGGTACTACTGAAAAGTCCAAAGCTCCTGATTCTCGATGAGGCGACAGCGCATTTGGACAGTGAGAGCGAAGCTGCAGTTCAACGAGCACTTGACGGAGCACTGGTCGGTCGAACCTCATTGGTGATTGCGCATCGATTATCAACGATTCGCAAGGCTGATCAAATTCTGGTAATCGCTGACGGATGTGTTGCTGAGCGAGGAACACATGATGAGTTGTTATTGCAGCAAGGCATCTACTCTGATCTGTACAGCACTCAATTCGCAACGACAGATTAAACCTGGGTTTTACGCGCGTCTTCGGAGGCTTCTCGACGTAAGAAAATGAACCAGCCAATGATGGCAACCGCAGCAAAGAGAATCCATTGGACGGCGTACGAAACATTTTGTGTTTCGTCTATCTCGGGAGTCGGTATCAGCTCAAGTCCTGATTGTGCTGGGTTGGTGATGACTAGGTATCCGGGGACCGAACCTTGAATCGGCAATACTTCGGCTGCGGGAGCGGGGACCATCCCTTTGGGTAACCCACTGAGTTGTGCAGACGAAGCTGCTTCGAAGTTGCGCCAAGCACCAGTAATCGTTTGCGGAGTAGTCACTGGTTGAGGAATGGCAGGCATTTGAGTGGCGATCCCTCGGGCCGGCATCCAGCCGCGATTCACCCAGAGAGCAATACCCGTGTTGGTTTCGAAAATGGTCATGACCCAAAAGCCATTCGTGCCATTCAACGGTCGTTTACGCACAACGACCTGATCAGTGGCAACAAAGCGCCCGGTGACGTTGAACCTCGACCATTCCTGGGAGTCCTTCAGGATTCGCTTTTCGGGTAAGGCTGTCGGCGAAGCAAAGGATGCAGACTCCAATGCAATTCGATCAATGCGTTTTGCCTCAGCACGGCTCCATTGCCATTGGCTGAGCAAACCAAAACCAACGATTACACCTATCACCAATAATGAGAAGCTAATCCAACGTCGGGTGCGAAGCAGAGCGAACATAGCGATCAATGCTCATGAGGGGAGGGATCGATGATTTCGCCAATGATGACATTCGTAGACGTACTGGGCAGTGAAGTCTGCGATACTGGCACGACTCCCATCGTGCCCTCTTCGTCATTGTCACGACCGGCATTGGCCACAACGACAGCCAAGTAGGGCAAAACGATTGCTCCAGCGATCAAGACCCACCGTGGCCAGCCTGGAATAAAAATGGCGCCAATCACGCACAGGGTACGAATCAGCATGGAAATCAGGTACTTACGGGTGCGCCCCGTTTGTTCCTGACTCAGCGGCCGCTGTGCGGCAGTGACGTTAAAAACATCCTCTGGCGCTGAGTTGGGCCCTTGGATGGGCGATGAATCCACAGGGAGAGCCTACGCCCGTCCAGACGCTTCGGTGTACGGTCCAATCATGAATCGCACATATGGCATCACCGAAGTTGTAGGAACCTCCAATGAGGGCGTAGACCTAGCTATTCGCAGCGCGATTAGCCGTACTTCAAAGACTGTTCGACACCTTGACTGGTTTGAGGTCACCCAGATTCGCGGTTACGTTCGCGATGGTGAAGTCGATCACTTTCAGGTTTCGCTCAAGGTTGGTTACCGCATGGAAGACTCAGGCGCTCAATAATCTCGGAAGAAGAAGGTTTACATGTCACGAGTAGCCCTAGTCACTGGTGGTAATCGCGGAATTGGCTTGAGCATTGCTCAGTTGCTGCGAGCCGGTGGTTACACCGTCGTGGTTGGCTCTCGCACCGGCACTGCACCTGATGGTCTCAACGCCGTCATGATGGACGTTGCCAACACGGCATCCATCGACGCGGGATTCACCGAGATCGAAGAGAAGTTCGGACCTGTTGAGATCTTGATCGCAAATGCAGGGATGACCCGCGACACGCTCTTGATGCGGATGTCCGATGAAGACATCGACGAGGTGCTCAATACCAACTTGGCTGGTTCAATCAAGTTGGCCCGAAGGGCGCTGCGGAGCATGTTGAAGGCTCGGTATGGGCGCATCATCTTTATGTCTTCCGTGGTTGGCATCATCGGTTCTGCAGGTCAGGTCAACTATTCAGCGGCTAAATCAGGTTTGATCGGTGCAGCACGATCCTTGGTTCGAGAGGTCGGCGGGCGCGGAATTACCGTGAACGTCTTGACACCGGGTTTTGTCAATACAGATATGACAGCTGATTTAGGACAGGAGCGGCGCGCAGAGATCGTCAGCATCGTGCCTCTTGGTCGTTATGCTGAACCCGACGAAATTGCCACAGTTGTGGAGTTCCTCGTAGGGGATGGTGCGGCGTACATCACTGGCGCGGTCATTCCGATTGATGGTGGTTTAGGAATGGGCGATTAGCGCCCGTAGGAAAGGGATGCCAGTGGGAATTCTTGAAGGCAAGAACATCGTTATTACCGGTGTTCTCACCGATCAATCAATTGCTTTCCACGCCGCGCGATTGGCCCAAGAGCAAGGCGCCAATGTCGTACTGACTGGCTATGGAAGGGCTCTTTCGCTGACAAAGCGTGCAGCCGGCCGTCTTCCAAATGCTGCACCAGTACTTGAACTCGATGTCGTCAACCAAGATCATCTTGATGCGCTCGCCGGTGGCGTTAAGGAACACATGGATCGAGTTGACGGTGTTCTTCACTCAATTGGGTTCGCACCAGCTGAAGCCCTCGGCGGTAATTTCCTCAACACAACCTGGTCAGATGTCGCGGTCGCGCTCGAAGTGTCTGCATTTTCGTTCAAGTCTCTTGCCATGGCTTGTCTGCCGCTGATGAACGAAGGCGGATCTGTTGTGGGCCTTGACTTTGACTCAACCATGGCCTGGCCAAAATATGACTGGATGGGTGTTGCTAAAGCAGCGTTTGAAAGCACATCTCGCTACCTGGCTCGTGATCTGGGCCCCAAGGGCATTCGCGTGAACCTTGTCGCCGCCGGGCCAATTCGCACCATGGCTGCTAAGGGCATCCCTGGTTTCGATGGCTTCGAAGAAGTCTGGGCCACTCGTTCACCTATCGGCTGGGATCTGGATGATCCTGAGCCAGCAGCGAAAGCCTGTATTGCATTGATGTCTGATTGGTTCCCCGCGACTACAGGTGAAATTGTGCACGTTGACGGCGGAGTCCATTCACAGGGCGCATAATGATGACCCTTGGCTCATTGGTCCTTATGCGCCATGCCAAATCGGCGTATCCACTTGGTGTTCATGACCACGATCGTCCACTTAATGAG
>WLOE01000004.1 GCA_009699465.1 Actinomycetota bacterium
CAGTTGGCATCCATGGGTTACCGCGTAGGCGTGGTCGATACGGATATTCAAAGCCCTGGCATTCACGTGCTCTTCGGATTCTCTGACGATCTTGAGAACACCCTGAACGATTACTTGTGGGGCAAGATGCCGATTAAGGATGCCGCGCATGACGTGACTTCGGTCATCGCTGCGAGTGCTCCGGTTGCTGAAGGTGGCGCATTGTTCCTCGTGCCATCCAGCATGAAGGCCGGAGATATTGCTCGCGTGCTTCGCGAAGGTTATGACGTTGGCACATTGAATGATGGTTTCCGCGATCTAGCTAAAGATCTTCAGCTTGATTACTTGCTGATTGACACTCACCCAGGCTTGAACGAAGAGACGTTGCTCTCGATCACCATTAGTGACATCTTGCTGCTGATTCTGCGCCCAGATCGCCAAGACTTCCAAGGCACCGCCGTCACGGTTGACGTCGCCCGGAAACTGGGAGTGCCTGCCCTTTACCTCGTGGTGAACAAGGTTCCTCGCGGTGTTGATACTGCAGATTTGCGTGAGCAAATGACAGCTGCCTATGCATCCGAAACTGCTGCGATCCTTCCATTGGCCGAAGAGGTCGTTCAAAACGCATCTGCTGGCTTGTTCTCGCTGACAAGCCCAGATCACGATTGGTCAGAGCAGATTCGCACGATCGCTCAGCGAGTAACTCAGTAATACCAATGAGTGAATCCGAGTGGGCGGAGGATGCTTGGGATTTTCTACCCAAGCGTCAATCATTGAGTCAAGGTCCACCAGTAGCTGGCTCTGCTCCCGCGCCCGAAACCAATGCTGATTCAGTTGATGATGCTTGGGGCTTCCTTTCCGCGCGAAAAGCTGAGGTTCTCGCGCGTATCGATCAACGGGGTGTCCCCGAAGCTGTTGTTGAGCATCGAGAACGCGGGGAATTCAGGGCGGATATGGGTGGCGTCTCACTGAAACGCCGGGCTGTTCCAATGGCACGTGTTCTCCTCCTTGTCTCTGTCGCAGGATTTTTGACAGAAGCGGTTGCTGCAACGCAGATCATTTCCTTAGGTGGACCAAGAGCACTGCTCATCGTTTACCCGATCGGCGGCATCGGACTTCTTCTTGTCGCCCTGCTGCAGTTCCGCTTTGTGGATCAAGCAGGGCGCCTCAAGGTATTGCGTATTGCTGGATTGGGGTACGCGAGCGCATTTGTGGTGGCGCTACTGATGTTAGGCGCATCAGTCGTTCCTGTGGTCGCGGTTGCAATCATCTATCTACTCGGCGATCAATTAAATTTCCTAGTGCCGTTGCTTGTGTGGAGTTTGGCGGGAGATGAGTTCAATGTCGCTGAGGGTCGCAAGGTTTTTGGGTGGATTGTTGCGTGGACATATGCAGGCCAAGTTCTCGGTTTAGTGTTCGCTGCGACAAGTCCGTTACTCCTGAATCAGCTGGATGTCCCACTCACTATTGTTTTGGTGGTTGATCCCATCGTTTGCTTAGTAGTTGCCTTCTGGCTTCCACACAAACTCAAAGGAACCTTTGCTGCTGCCGGTTTAGCTCGACCTGAATCCCTGAAGGCATCTATCGGTAGTGCGCGCGATTTCATCAATGGCGTCCCGGTTTGGCGACTCTTCTTTATCTCGTCAATGATCACGTTCGTTGGTGGCATGACGCTATTCATCGGCTTCATGTCAAGCGAAGAGCAGATTATTGGTGACGATGCGACAAAACTTCAGATCTATTTCGGATCCGTGATGCTGGCATCGCTGGTGATTTGCCTCATTCTTCAAAAGTTCTTCGCTGAACGAATGCTGGAAAAACTAGGCATCCCAGGTGTTCTGATGATTTTACCCTTGGCCACAGTTTTCGGCGGAATTCTGGTTTCTGTAGGGATTTTGACTAGCAACCTGGCTTGGCTCGCTGTTGGTCTTGCTGCTTGGTTCATTCCGCGGTGGAGTATTGATGAAAATGCGCGTCGGGCTGCACTTGCATTGGTACCAGATGAGCGCAGAACCCGAGTGTCGTTCCTTGTTGATTTACTGCCTGTTTCAGTAGGTCTGATCGCTGCCGGTCCTGTTGCAGCGCTTGGGTTATTAACCGATCAGTTATGGGCAGTGCCATTAGCGGCCGCAATCGTTGCTGGCGTTGCCGTTCCCTTTGCCATCAAAGTGCGTCGTGGCTGGGCAGACAGTTTGTTGAATTGGCGTTTGCGGCGGCGCAAACAAAACCGCAGTTCCATCCTAGGAGAGTAGGCATCATGACCGACGTACAGGCAACTGAGCACGAGCCAGCTTTGAAGCACATTCTGCGCGTGGCAATGCGCTGGAAACTACTTGCCGCTTTCGCCGGCGTCTTCACCATTATTTTCGTATTCATTGCAGTTTACGTTGTGCAGTTCAGTGCGAACAATGCGCAGAAGCGTTTGGTCGATGAGCTTTCAACAACCGCGATCGGAGGGTCATCAACTATTGATGCGAGTCAATTCGTTGATCTGATTACGACTGTTCCAGCGGTGCCTGACTCGAAAAACGAATTTGGTTTCGGTTACCCCGCGAGTCAGTTATATAAGGACCAGGCCAAGGCCTTGGTCAATATCAATCGAATCTCTGGTGAAGCGCTGACTTACACGTACTTTAAGGACCCTAAAGACGGCAAGCTCTATGCAGCGGCGTCATCTGGTTACTACCTGAAGCCTCAGATTGGATACACCTACAAGGTTCCTATCTATAAAACCAGCTCCGAAGAAACAAACCGGTTAATGCTTGCCGGGCTGACCACCTCAACCGAGCAGCCTGCGTACTCAGATGGATACGGGTCTTGGATTTCGCGATATGTTCCCATCGTCGATGCAAACGGAAAATCTGTGGGAGGTTTCGGAGTCGACTATCCGCTGACCTATGTTGACCAAGTTCGATCAGATGTGCAGAAGAGTTTGTACCCGGTGTTGATCGTCACATATCTGGTGCTCCTTGGCCTCGTACTTCTGGTGTCCACCTCGTTAGTGCGTCCACTGAAGCGATTAACTGCAGCGACAAAGCGTGTTGCTGATGGCGAATACGATCTCGATGTCCGAGGTATTGTGCGCACGCGATTTCCTGATGAGATGTTCGAGCTCGCGGATTCGTTCGCGCTGATGGCCAAGAAGGTTGGCGCACGTGAGCGTTCCCTGACACAAGAAGTCCAGCGATTGAAAGTTGAAATTGACCAAAGTCGTCGCGAAGAAGCGGTCAGCCAAATTACCGATAACGATGATTTCGCTGCGCTAGCGGTCAAGGCTCAGGAAATGCGTAAAAGGATGCGTGAGGGCCTTGGTAAAGAATGAAAATGAATCGCTGATCTCAGGTTTGCCTGGGTTTTCTGTACTCGATCTCTTTCATCCAGACATTACTGAGCAAACGCGCGAAGAACTTTTCACGCTAGCGTGCGAATTCCATGTTCGGTACTTTCCCGAATCTCCACATGCCATTGATGAATGGCGTGCGCATATCCAAACGGGGGAGTCCCCAACGCGCGAACGTGTACATGTTTGGCTGATCTTTAAAGACACCAAGCCCGTGGGCATGTGGGCGGTTAACGTCAACATTGAGTCAGGTGTCGCTCTGATGTTGTTCGGTGCTGTTGATAAGGAAGCGCGTTCCAATCTGCCCCATACTTGGTTGCGATCTTTCCTTGATGCGCTCATTGAGCTCTGTGTCACAGAGTGTGAAGTTTTAGGTCGAAAGGTTGATCTTGTGGCATTGGAAAGTGAAATGGGGCTGAAGAATCGGTGGGAATCGGCCGGATTTGCTCTGATCAATGTGCCGTATTTCGAGCCCACACTTGGAATGCATTGGGCTAATGCTCCAGAGGTGACCTTCTATGAGAACAACCATCTCTTTGTGCGATCTCTTGATCCCAATACAAGATCTGACTCAACTGATTCAGCACAGCGTGCGCTTCAAGCATTCGTCGTGGCCCACTACCAACTTGATGTAACTATTCCTCAAGTTGCAACAATGCTGAGTCAAGAACATGAGCGCAACGCCTAATCAAAGGTGAGTTTGTCGAGAAGTGCTCGACTACCAGCCTTCACTGCGCGTTTTTGTAGAACTGAGTATTTACCATCAGCGATTCGCAACGCACCATCACTGATCAGAAGGTCAATCGCAGTAGTTAAGTCAGATGGTTCAAATTCGGTCAAGCGCGCCGATAATTCTTCGAACGTCGAGCTTCCTTCGCGCAGGATCGATGACACAATTCTGCGCTCAGCTGGCGTACGGTCGAGCAAGCCCATCATCCCGGCTGAAATGGCCTCGCGTGAAAGTGATCGAGTGACTGTCGTTTCCACGGCTATTGCATTTTCGCTGCGCTCTTCGCCAACAGTAAGTCGCAGATCACCGCAATGATTGCCTGGGCCAAGTATCGCAACTCTTCGAGTATCGCCGGTTGCTGTATCTGTTGCGATTTCCACCTTGCCAGAGATGATGAAAACAACTCGATCAGCTGCTGCGCCTTGGCGGTAAATGAAGTCACCTGTTTCAAATCGCTCAGTGAGTAGGCGGGTCATCAGGGTTTCGGTTTGTCCTGCCGGTATTCCTATGCTCGACAAATCAACATCTGTGGTGTTTAACCGGGAGGACCAAATTTCTGCATACGAAGGTGTGGAAACAAGTAGCTCTTCATGTGTTCCTGATGTGTGCGACGCCTTCGAGCAGTAAAGAACCGAGTCAACTGCATGTGCCCATGACGGATTCTTCATAGTGATGATTACCTGAGGAACGTGATGCTTGCGCACCCCATTCAGCAGTGGCATCGCGGTGTCGCTATCTGAGAATGCTATTAGCGGACCAATGAGCAGTACTCGCGGTTGAGCAGCTAAACCCAATGCCAGCATCAGTCGCTGACGCTCATTAGGTGACAGTCTTGCTGCACCAGGCCCAAGCGGCCGATCAAGTGCCTTATCGCCGGTCGCTAGTTCGCCTAGACCAACGTCTGAAAGCAAGGATGCAATGGTGTTGTCACTGAGATCTTCACGCACTGCAAGAAATTGTTCGCGAAGCGAAGCATTAAAACCAGTTGCGTCTTCCGAAACTAAGTACACGTCTGGGTTCACCCCTGGCTTGCGGATGAAATACCCGTCGTAGGTTTCGCGCCAGTTCTTGTCCTCTGTGCCAGTCGCCAAAATCGACAAGACCGTGTTCGGTTCAAGGTCGGCGTCGGTCACGAGACCGATGAGAGCTCCCAATGGAAAATCTAAGGCGGCAAGGGTAAGGGATACATCAATGTCTTTTACGAATGCGCGCAAGTTCTCTTCTTCTTGAGTGGAGTCAAGAAGAACTTGATCAACTCGAATTCGAGAAACCAAGGCAAGTTGAATAGAACGAATCCAAGGCGGCAACGCTTCGAGACCTCGCACCACCACTTCGACGTACAACAATGCTGCTGCGACGGCAGCGAGCATTTCTTGTCCGGATGTCAGTGCGAACATCACAACAAAGAGCAAACCCGCAAGACCAGCAGCATGTGCTGCTGTGAAGAGGCGAGCAATCGAAATGCCCTGGCGATGTGAGGCGTCAGTCAGGCGGATGGACCGCGCCTCAAACCGTGTAGTTGCCCAGCCGAACATTTGTATTCCGGCGATATTGCGAGAAGACGTTAATGCTTCATCTACGGATTCGCCGACTTGGCTACCAGCATCAAGTTTTGCGCGATCGAGGACAATGAGGTTTTTGCCAATTGCATTGCGAATGATTAAGAAAACACAGGTGGCGATGATCATCGCGATACCCGCACGCCACTCGATGTAAGTCAACAAACTTAAGCTGATCAGGATGCGGAATACACCGGGCATGCCTGAGGTGAACGTTTCTTCGAAGGCATTGCTGAGGTGATCCACGTCGGTGGTATGGCGGCTGACGATTGACGATCGAACGAGTTCCTCTCCGTTCATCGTGCGATTGGCAAGGGTCGCCGAAAATATTTGATTGCGAAGTCGATTTGCGGAATGAACGGCGAGCCTATGCCCCGCGATGTGTGCAAAATAACCAACCACCAGTTGAGCGATGATCAATCCGATGAGAATGTAGACCCAGAAATCCCAATGTCCATGGTGCAGCAATGACTCCAACACCAGTGGGATTACTGCTTGGCAAGCCAGCATGATGATCGTGAGCATCACGCCCACAACAAACACGGCACCAGAGCCCTTGAGGTAAGGCCGATACCACCGAATCAAACTACGAAATGCTGTGCGCTCGTCATTGGTTTTTGCCACAGCTGCATCTTGCCGTATGAAGGTTTCGGCACAATTTCCTCCCTGCCCTTACAAGGTATTGAGGAGCGCAGCAATTTTCGGCGTGGTCTTCGCTCCTTGCGTATGCAGATTGATCCGCCAGCGTGGTTCTCCACCGAGTCCACCGATTCCTCCAGCTAACTCTTGAATGAATCCGCGGTCCCCGAGCCAATTGATGCGTGACAGAGCCTCCGACTCAGAAATTTCAAGGTGCCCAGCAATTTCTTGCAACGTCATAGGACCCCGCCGAAGGAGTGCGCGTTGAGTAGCGCGAATCATGGGGGGAGTTTCGAGAAGATCCATCATTGACTTATCTGGGAGGTGCATAACCACGTCTCGAGAGACACCGACACTGAGCTTGGCGTCACGCACATGTAGTTCATAGTTGTGTCCGCCAGTGGTGCGAAGGTTATCTAAGCCATGGAGGTGTAATCCAGCGATGGCAACACCTGGCTCAAGTTCTGGAAATCGAAATCCAACAAAGACTCCGTAAAAAGGAATGTGTTCCCAACGCACCTCATCAGATGCGCACACTTCTGCATACGTGCGATACGGAGGATCTTGTGGTTTCACACTTCGCACGAGTACGCGGCTAAATGATCCTTCAAGGCGTACTGACGCAATAGCGCCTGCGTCGTCAACAAGTTCTTCAACAATAATTTTTAGTTGGTCGAGATCAACATCCTGAAGTCGTCGGGTGATTGGTGAATCCAATGTCGAAACAATTGCAAAAGGTGTTCGAGTATCTGGCGTCATGAGTTCTGCAGTGCCATGCCAATCAACGCGCCAAGGTTCGCCGTCGACCACGACAAGTTCACCATCGAGACGGTCAACGGTGCCAAGACCGTGGTCGCCGCCAGCGAGTGCTTCAGCCAGTGTTGCGACTCCATCGAATCCACCATCAAGCAGCACGTGCGCCAATTGCAGCTGATGCACAGCATCATCGGCAGAACATGCACGCGGGTCCAGGCCTGCTCGCCTAATGGTTGCTGCTGCTACCAACGCTGCATCGAACGTCATGACACCCTCGTATATCTAGGAAACTCGCGAACGATTGTTGCTTCGCGATGGTGCGTGAAGCGTACGGCTCACTTAGAGTGTTGCCATGACCACCAATGGTGAATTTGCCGAACCGATCACTTCGGAAGATCCGGTCGCACCTGCGCCACTCTGGCAACCCACACCGCAGGCTGGTGCTGCTCTACCGAGTGCTCCCGTGACAAAGACCTCAAGCGATGCAGTCGTCGCTTTTGTTCTCTCGCTGGTCTCGTGGGCCATCTGCCCGGTTATTTTTGCTGTCGTAGCCCTGATTTTTGCTGCAAAAGCCTCAAAAGCCATTGATGTCAGTAGTGGCCAGCTCACTGGTGGGGGACTCAATCTCGCCGCAAAGATTATTGCCTGGGTCAATATCGGCTTTTGGGCGGCGATTTTCATCGTGGCAGCCTTCGTGGGACTCGTGCTGGCGTTGGCCGGAGCAGGTTCTCAGCCCGCTCTTCCATGAGGGAAATTGCCCGAATTGGTCGGCTAGCGGACCCCGTTTTGACTCTTGGCAGCATTGCCGGGTAATCTTCCCCTTCGTGTCTGACCCCTCAGGCACATCCCGCTGTGCGAACTTCCCCCGAAGCACGCATCGACGCGAATCTCGCGTCTGGGATCCATTCACGAAGTTGGTGATTGTTGCTGCCGCAAGGCGGGCGACACACCCGACCGCGTGGGTCGGAGACTGAGGGCAAGAAACAGCAAGGTCAACAACGAGAAAGGCAACACGTGCCAACGATCCAGCAGCTGGTCCGCAAGGGCCGGCAGGACAAGGTCTCCAAGACCAAGGCCCCTGCGCTTAAAGGCAGCCCACAGCGTCGTGGCGTGTGTACCCGCGTGTACACCACCACCCCTAAGAAGCCGAACTCAGCGCTTCGCAAGGTGGCTCGTGTGCGTCTGACCTCTGGCATCGAAATCACTGCCTACATCCCAGGCGTGGGCCACAACCTGCAGGAGCACTCAATCGTGCTCGTTCGCGGTGGTCGTGTGCGCGATCTGCCTGGTGTTCGTTACAAGGTCATCCGCGGCGCACTTGACACCCAGGGTGTCAAGAACCGCAAGCAGGCCCGTAGTAAGTACGGCGCGAAGAAGGAGAAGGCCTAATGCCTCGTAAAGGTCCTGCCCCCAAGCGGCCGATCATCATTGATCCGGTCTACCAGGCACCCATCGTTACTCAGCTGATCAACAAGGTTCTCCTTGATGGCAAGCGTTCAACAGCTGAAAAGATCGTCTATGGCGCCCTCGAAGGTTGCGAAGCTAAGACCGGCACCGATCCTGTGCAGACGCTTAAGCGCGCACTGGACAACATTCGTCCAACCTTGGAAGTTCGCTCACGCCGTGTTGGTGGCGCGACCTACCAGGTTCCAGTTGAAGTGAAGGCTGGTCGTTCAACCACGCTCGCACTTCGTTGGTTGATTACGTACTCACGTCAGCGTCGGGAAAAGACCATGACCGAGCGCCTGATGAACGAACTGCTGGATGCTTCAAACGGTCTTGGCGCAAGCGTCAAGAAGCGCGAAGACACCCACAAGATGGCGGAGTCCAACAAGGCCTTCGCGCATTACCGCTGGTAACCACTCAACTTTTCTTTCATCAGCCTCAAGTAACGGAGTTCACTCGTGTCAACGCAGACCAGTCTCGATCTGGCCAAGGTGCGCAACATCGGCATCATGGCTCACATCGACGCGGGCAAGACCACGACCACTGAGCGCATCCTGTTCTACACCGGTGTTAACTACAAGATCGGTGAAGTCCACGACGGCGGCGCAACGATGGACTGGATGGAGCAGGAGCAAGAACGTGGCATCACGATCACGTCAGCTGCTACCACCTGTGAGTGGAAAGACCACACCATCAACATCATTGACACTCCAGGTCACGTCGACTTCACAGTTGAAGTAGAGCGTTCACTGCGTGTGCTTGATGGTGCTGTCACTGTGTTCGATGGCGTTGCTGGTGTTGAGCCGCAGTCAGAAACTGTATGGCGTCAGGCGGATAAATACTCAGTTCCACGTATCTGCTTCGTCAACAAGCTTGACCGCACTGGTGCGGACTTCTTCCGTTGTGTTGACATGATCGTTGAGCGCCTTGGTGCAACTCCACTTGTGCTTCAGATTCCTATCGGAGCTGAAGGCGACTTCCTGGGTGTAGTTGATCTCATCGCAATGAAGGCTCTCACTTGGCGTGGCGAAACCCAAAAGGGCGAAGACTACGTAATCGAAGAGATTCCAGCAGAGCTTGCAGATCAGGCAGCTGAATACCGCGAAAAAATGCTCGAAACTCTTTCAGAGGCTGACGACGCAATCATGGAGAAGTTCCTTGAAGGCGAAGACTTGAGCGTTGAAGAAATTCAGGCAGCAATTCGCCGCGCAACTCTTGCGTACAAGTTGACCCCAATCCTCACCGGTTCTGCTTTCAAGAACAAGGGTGTTCAGCCAATGCTCGACGCAGTGGTTGCTTACCTTCCTTGCCCACTTGACGTGACTGCAGTTGAAGGTCACAAGATGGGTGATGAAGAAGTCATCATCGAGCGCAAGCCAAGTGATGCAGAGCCATTCGCTGCACTCGCATTCAAAATCATGACCGACCCACACTTGGGCAAGCTCACCTACGTGCGCGTCTACTCAGGCCGTTTGAACACTGGTACTGCAGTGCTCAACAGCGTGAAGGATCGCAAGGAGCGCATCGGCAAGATTTACCGAATGCATGCGAACAAGCGTGAAGAAATTGATTCAGTGGGCGCTGGCGACATCGTTGCTGTGATGGGTCTTAAGGACACCACTACTGGCGAAACTTTGTGCGATATCAGCAACCCAGTGGTTCTTGAGTCAATGACGTTCCCAGCTCCCGTCATTCACATTGCAATTGAGCCAAAGTCAAAGGGTGACCAAGACAAGCTCGGCATTGCAATTCAGCGTTTGTCTGATGAAGACCCAACGTTCCACGTGCGTTCAGATGAAGAAACCGGCCAGACCATCATCGGTGGCATGGGCGAACTTCACCTTGAAGTGCTCGTTGACCGCATGAAGCGCGAATTCAACGTTGAAGCCAACGTTGGAAAGCCTCAGGTTGCGTACCGCGAGACCATCACCAAGAAGGTCGAAAAGGTTGACTACACCCACAAGAAGCAGTCTGGTGGTTCAGGTCAGTTCGGTCGCGTCATCATCGACCTTGAGCCAAACACCGACGAGGGTGGTGGCTACGCGTTCGTGAACAAGGTGACCGGTGGTCGCATTCCTCGCGAATACATTCCTTCAGTTGACGCTGGTTGCCAAGACTCACTTGAAAACGGTGTGCTTGCTGGTTATCCAATGGTTGACGTCAAGGTCACGCTGCAAGACGGCGCGTACCACGATGTTGACTCGTCAGAACTCGCATTCAAAATCGCCGGCACCATGGCGTTCCGCGAAGCTGCCCGCATGGCTGGCGCAGTAATCCTGGAACCAATGATGGCTGTTGAAGTGACGACCCCAGAAGACTTCATGGGCGACGTCATCGGCGACCTCAACTCACGACGCGGCCAGATTCAGGCCATGGAAGAGCGTTCCGGCGCTCGTGTTGTGAAAGCAGTTGTACCGCTGTCCGAAATGTTTGGTTACGTAGGCGATCTACGCAGCCGCACACAAGGGCGTGCGTCGTACAGCATGCAATTTGACTCCTATGCACAGGTTCCTTCAAATGTGCAGGTGGAGATCATCGCTAAGGCTCGCGGCGAATAGTCGCGGATCAAAAAGAATACAAATATCCAAAGAAACCAAACCCGATCCGCGATAACGCCGGACGGCTACACAACAAGGGAGAACTCAAATGGCAAAGGCCAAATTTGAGCGCACCAAGCCGCACGTCAACATCGGCACCATTGGTCACATTGACCATGGCAAGACGACCCTGACTGCTGCGATCACCAAGGTGCTGCACGACCGTTACCCAGACGTCAACCCATTCACCCCATTCGACATGATCGATAAGGCGCCTGAAGAGCGTCAGCGTGGTATCACGATTTCGATCGCACACGTCGAGTACCAGACCGAAGGCCGTCACTACGCACACGTTGACTGCCCAGGTCACGCTGACTACATCAAGAACATGATCACTGGCGCAGCTCAGATGGACGGCGCAATCCTCGTGGTTGCAGCGACCGATGGTCCAATGCCACAGACAAAGGAGCACGTGCTTCTTGCTCGTCAGGTAGGCGTGCCTTCAATCGTGGTTGCACTCAACAAGTGCGACATGGTTGATGACGAAGACCTTCTTGAACTCGTTGAAATGGAAGTTCGCGAACTTCTTTCAACCTACGAATTCCCAGGCGACGACATTCCTGTTGTTCGCGTTGCAGCTTTCCCAGCACTTCAGGGTGATGAGAAGTGGGGCGAGTCAATCATGAACCTCATGGCTGCTGTGGATGAGTACATCCCAACGCCAGAGCGCGAAATTGACAAGCCATTCCTTATGCCAGTGGAAGACGTCTTCACGATCACCGGTCGTGGAACTGTTGTCACCGGTCGTATTGAGCGCGGCATGGTCAAGGTCAACGAAGAAATCGAAATCGTTGGCATCCGCCCAGGTATCCCAGTCAAGACCACCGTTACCGGTGTCGAAATGTTCCGCAAGTTGCTCGACGAAGGTCAAGCTGGCGAAAACGTCGGTCTCCTTCTTCGTGGCACCAAGCGTGAAGACGTTGAGCGTGGCCAGGTTTGCTGCAAGCCAGGCTCAATCACTCCTCACACCGGTTTCGACGCTTCGGTCTACATCCTTTCGAAGGACGAAGGCGGCCGTCACACGCCGTTCTTCAACAACTACCGCCCACAGTTCTACTTCCGTACCACGGACGTGACCGGTGTTGTGACCCTTCCTGAGGGCAAGGACATGGTTATGCCAGGCGACAACACCGACATGGCAGTTGAACTGATTCAGTCAATCGCTATGGAAGAAGGCCTTCGCTTCGCAATTCGCGAAGGTGGCCGCACGGTTGGCGCAGGCCGCGTCACCAAGATCACGAACTAGTAGCTGATTGTTGGGGGCGGGCAACCGCCCCCAACATCAACTCGCAAGACCAGCACTACCTCGCAACATCACAGCATTGGCACACGAGAAGTAAGGACACCAGCCACCATGGCGGGACAAAAGATCCGAATCCGGCTTAAGGCCTATGACCACGAGGTCATCGATTCATCGGCGCGCAAAATTGTCGAGACGGTGATCCGTACTGGTGCATCGGTTGCTGGCCCAGTGCCATTGCCAACTGAGAAGAACGTGTACTGCGTGATTCGCTCACCTCATAAGTACAAGGACAGCCGTGAGCACTTCGAGATGCGCACGCACAAGCGCCTCATTGACATTCTTGACCCCACGCCAAAGACCGTTGATTCGCTAATGCGTCTCGACCTTCCGGCTGGTGTCGACATCGAGATCAAGCTGTAGGGACGACGAAAAAAATGGGCACCAACGTTAAGGGTGTACTGGGCACCAAGCTCGGCATGACACAGGTCTGGGATGAGAACAACAAAGTTGTTCCTGTCACCGTTGTGCAAGCCGGTCCTTGTGTTGTCACGCAGGTACGCACTCCAGAGAACGACGGTTACTCAGCCGTCCAAATCGCCTTCGGCGCGATCGATCCACGCAAAGTCAACAAGCCTGCTGCAGGTCACTTCGAAAAGGCTGGCGTGACACCTCGCCGCCACCTCGTTGAGATCCGCACTGCAGACGCTTCGGAATACACGTTGGGCCAAGAGCTCACCGCGGAAACCTTTGAAGATGGCCAGCGCATCGACGTCGTAGCAACGACCAAGGGCAAGGGTTTTGCCGGCGGTATGAAGCGCCATGGTTTCCATGGTCTTCGCGCATCGCACGGTGTAACCCGTAAGCACCGTTCACCAGGTTCCATCGGTGGCTGTTCAACACCAGGTCGCGTGTTCAAGGGCATGAAGATGGCTGGCCGTATGGGCGGCGATCGTCAGACCACGTTGAACCTCATTGTTCAAAAGGTTGACGCTACAAATGGCCTGCTCCTGATCAAGGGTGCAGTTCCAGGACCTAAGGGCGCACTCGTATTCGTCCGTACCGCAGTGAAGGAGGCGTAACGATGACTTCTGTTGACGTTCGCACCCCAGCTGGCAAAGCTGCCGGCAAGGCCGATCTTCCTGCTGAGATCTTCGACGTGCAGGTCAACGTTCCGTTGATCCACCAGGTTGTTGTTGCGCAGCTTGCTGCAGCACGCCAAGGCACACACGACACCAAGCGTCGTGGCGAAGTTCGCGGTGGTGGCCGTAAGCCTTACAAGCAAAAGGGCACCGGCCGTGCACGCCAGGGTTCGATTCGCGCACCTCATTACGCAGGTGGCGGTGTTGCACATGGGCCACACCCACGCGATTACTCACAGCGCACACCGAAGAAGATGAAGGCTGCAGCTCTTCGCGGCGCATTGTCTGATCGTGCTCGCGACAGCAAGGTGCATGTGGTCTCTGAACTCGTGACTGGCGCAACGCCGTCCACGAAACAGGCCATTGCATTGTTCAAGGCCCTTGGCATTGACGGTCGCGTCCTTGTTGCGATCACTCGCACTGACGACATCTCAGCATTGAGCTTGCGCAACGTTCCAACGGTGCACGTGCTCTACATCGATCAGCTCAACACCTACGACGTGTTGGTCAACGATCATGTGCTCTTCACCGAAGATGCACTCGAAGCTTTCATCGCTGGAAGCCCAGCCGGTAAGAGCGCGAAAGCTGTTGCAACTGAGGGTGAGGTTTCAGCATGAAAATCGCAGATCCACGCGACATTCTGATTGCACCAGTGGTGTCAGAGAAGAGCTACGCACTTCTTGACGAGAACAAGTACACGTTCATCGTGTCAACGACTGCTAACAAGACGCAGATCAAGATTGCAGTCGAAGAAGTTTTCGGTGTGAAGGTTCTTGCCGTCAACACCATGAACCGTGAAGGCAAGCGCCTTCGCACGAAGACTGGTTTTGGAAAGCGTGCCGATACCAAGCGCGCAATCGTCTCAGTAGCCGCCGGCGACCGCATCGACATCTTCGGAGGCCCGGTCTCCTGACCGGCCATCGATCACCAGAGGAACAGACATGGGAATCCGTAAGTACAAGCCGACTACGCCGGGCCTTCGCGGCTCGTCAGTAGCCGACTTCGTCGAGATCACGCGCTCCACACCGGAGAAGTCACTCGTTCGTCCATTGCCAAAAAAGGGTGGACGTAACAACAGTGGTCGCATCACGACTCGTCACCAAGGTGGCGGTCACAAGCGTGCGTACCGCATTATCGACTTCAAGCGTTCAGACAAAGATGGTGTGCCAGCCAAGGTTGCGCACATTGAATACGATCCAAACCGCACCGCACGTATTGCATTGCTGCACTACGCGGACGGCGAGAAGCGTTACATCATTGCGCCGAACAAACTCAAGCAAGGCGACCTCATTGAGACTGGCCCAGGTGCCGACATCAAGCCAGGTAACAGCCTGCCAATGCGCAATATCCCCGTCGGTACGGTGATCCACGCTGTGGAACTCAAGCCAGGCGGCGGAGCAAAGATTGCTCGCTCAGCTGGTACCAGCATTCAGTTGGTAGCAAAGGACGGCCCATTCGCGCAGTTGCGTATGCCATCCGGTGAAATCCGCAACGTTGATCTGCGCTGCCGCGCAACCATCGGCGAAGTTGGTAACGCTGAGCAGTCAAACATCAACTGGGGCAAGGCTGGCCGTATGCGTTGGAAGGGCAAGCGCCCAACCGTTCGTGGTGTGGCAATGAACCCGGTCGACCATCCACATGGTGGTGGTGAAGGTAAGACTTCCGGTGGACGTCACCCAGTGAATCCAAACGGTAAGCCAGAAGGCCGTACGCGTAAGCGCAATAAGGCCAGCGATCAGTTCATCGTCCGACGCCGCAAGACCGGCAAGAAGCGCTAAGGGAAGACATGCCACGTAGCCTCAAGAAAGGCCCGTTTGTCGACGGCCATCTACTCAAGAAGGTCGACGCACAAAATGAGTCTGGATCAAAGAACGTGATCAAGACCTGGTCACGCCGCTCAATGATCGTTCCTGCAATGTTGGGTCACACCCTGGCAGTGCATGACGGCCGTAAGCATGTGCCAGTTTTCGTCAGCGAAAACATGGTCGGCCACAAGCTTGGTGAGTTCGCTCCTACACGTACCTTCAAGGGTCACGTCAAGGACGACCGCAAGGCTAAGCGTCGCTAAGCGCGAACGCTCACTCAACATCATTAATTACTGAATTACACGACGAAGCAAGGGGAAAGCGATGGAAGCCAGGGCCCAGGCGCGGTACGTCCGCGTCACGCCCATGAAGGCGCGCCGCGTGATTGACCTCATTCGAGGCATGAACGCAAGCGACGCCCAGGCGGTGTTGGCATTTGCACCACAGGCAGCAAGTGAGCCAATCGGCAAGGTTCTTGCCAGTGCAATTGCGAACGCAACAAACAACCATGCGATGGACGCCCGTTCGCTCGTCGTGAGCGCGGCATACGTGGACGAAGGTCCAACGATGAAGCGAATCCGTCCACGTGCACAGGGTCGGGCATACCGCATCCGCAAGCGCAGCAGCCACATCACCGTGGTTGTTTCAGACCAGAAGGAAGGGTGATTAGGCCATGGGTCAAAAAGTAAATCCACATGGTTTCCGCCTCGGAATCACCACGGACTTCAAGTCTCGCTGGTTTGCTGATTCGCAGAAGCCAGGACAGCGCTACCGCGACTACGTCCAAGAAGACGTCAAGATCCGCAAGGTCTTGTCTGAAGGCATGGAACGTGCTGGCATTGCCAAGGTTGAAATCGAGCGCACCCGTGATCGCGTCCGCATTGACATTCACACTGCCCGTCCAGGCATCGTGATTGGTCGCCGTGGCGCAGAAGCTGATCGCATTCGTGGCGATTTGGAAAAGCTCACTGGCAAGCAGGTTCAGCTGAACATCCTCGAGGTTAAGAACCCAGAGCTTGATTCACAGTTGGTGGCGCAAGGCATCGCTGAGCAGTTGAACTCACGCGTGTCATTCCGACGCGCAATGCGTAAGGGCATGCAGAGCACCATGAAGAGTGGCGCTAAGGGCATTCGTGTTCAGGTGTCTGGTCGTCTTGGCGGTGCTGAAATGTCACGTACCGAGTTCTACCGTGAAGGTCGCGTGCCATTGCACACCCTTCGCGCAGACATCGACTACGGCTTCTACGAAGCACGCACTACTTTCGGTCGCATTGGTGTGAAGGTCTGGATCTACAAGGGCGATGCACTTGCTACCCGCTCAGAGCGTGAAGCAGCAGCAGCTGCTGCGCGCTTGGGCAAGGGCCCAACTGCTGCAGGTCGACCACGTCGTCCACGAGCAGAAGATGCAGGCGCCGTTGAAGCTGTTGCTGTTGAAGCAACCGAAGCTGCACCAGTTGCAGTCGAGGCTGCTGCAGTCGGAACGGAAGGCTAATCATGTTGATTCCACGTCGCGTGAAGCACCGTAAGCAGCATCACCCAAGCCGCACTGGTGTGGCAAAGGGTGGCACCGAGGTGACCTTCGGTACCTACGGTCTCCAAGCTCTTGAGCATGGTTACATCACGAACCGTCAGATTGAATCGGCTCGTATTGCTATCACTCGTCACATTCGTCGTGGTGGCAAGGTCTGGATCAACATTTACCCAGACCGTCCATTGACTAAGAAGCCAGCAGAAACTCGCATGGGTTCCGGTAAGGGTTCACCTGAATGGTGGGTCGCCAACGTGAAGCCAGGCCGGGTCATGTTTGAGCTCGACTACCCAGATGCGAAGATTGCGCATGAAGCACTCACCCGTGCCATGCACAAGCTTCCAATGAAGTGCCGAATCGTTCGGCGCGACGAAGCAGGTGAGAACTAATGGCAGCAGGTACACAGGCCGGCGAGTTGCGTAATCTTGATGACGCAGAACTCACCGCAAAGCTTCGTGAAGCAAAGGAAGAACTGTTCAACCTTCGCTTCCAAGGTGCAACCGGACAACTTGAGAACCACGGTCGACTTCGCGCAGTGCGCAAAGACATCGCACGGATCTACACGATCTTGCGTGAGCGTGAACTAGGCATCACCCCAGTTCAGGGTGGAGCAGCATGAGTGCGAAAGAGGCAAGTGTGAGTGACGTCAAGCGCGGATACCGCAAGACCCGTGAGGGTCTTGTCGTCAGCGACAAGATGGACAAGACAGTGGTTGTTGCGGTTGAAGATCGTTTCAAGCACCCGCTTTACGGCAAGGTCGTGCGACGCACGAGCAAGCTCAAAGCACATGACGAGGCAAACGCCGCCGGTATCGGTGACCGCGTGCTTCTGATGGAGACCCGCCCGTTGTCAGCGACAAAGCGCTGGCGCGTTGTGGAAATCCTCGAAAAGGCCAAGTAAGTCAGTTCCGCCAGGCTCGGTAATGAGAACCGGCAGACGATCAGGAGAATGAAGTGATTCAGCAAGAGTCGCGACTACGTGTCGCCGACAACACGGGTGCCAAGGAGCTCTTGTGCATTCGTGTACTCGGTGGCTCAGGGCGCCGATACGCCGGCATTGGTGACATCATCGTCGCCACTGTTAAAGACGCCATTCCAGGTGGAGGCGTAAAGAAAGGTGACGTTGTTAAGGCTGTCATCGTTCGCACGAAGAAAGAACGCCGCCGTCCGGATGGTTCATACATCCGTTTCGACGAGAACGCTGCTGTCATCCTCAAGGCTGACGGAGAGCCTCGCGGCACTCGCATCTTCGGACCTGTTGGTCGCGAACTGCGCGACAAGAAGTACATGAAGATCATTTCGTTGGCTCCGGAGGTGCTGTAACCATGTCACAGCTCAATATCCGTAAGGGCGATCTCGTCCAGGTAATTTCTGGTAAGGATCGCGGCGTCAAAGGTAAGGTCATCGACGTCTTTCCTGAAGCCCAACGTGTAATCGTCGAAGGCGTTAACCGCGTCAAGAAGCACACCAAGGTTGGTCAGAACGCCGGTGGCGCTCAGACTGGTGGCATCGTCACGGTTGAAGCTCCCATTCATGCCTCGAACGTCATGATCATCGATCCCGAAGACGGCCGCCCAACTCGCATTGGCTTCCGCAAGGAAACCGTTGAGAAGCGTCGTCCAGATGGCTCAACGTACGAAGCACAGCGCAGCATCCGTGTTTCGCGCCGCACAGGTAAGGACATCTGAGCATGACTACTGCAACTTCACCTCGCTTGAAGGCTAAGTACCGCGCAGAAATCGTTCCTGCATTGAAGAGCGAATTCGAGTTCGCAAACATCATGCAGGTCCCAGGGTTGGTCAAGATCGTGGTCAACATGGGTGTCGGCGAAGCTGCTCGCGACTCAAAGCTCATCGAAGGCGCTATCCGTGACCTCACCGAGATCACCGGCCAAAAGCCACAGGTCACCAAGGCACGTAAGTCCATCGCACAGTTCAAGTTGCGCGAAGGCCAGCCAATTGGTGCACACGTGACTCTTCGCGGCGATCGCATGTGGGAATTCCTGGATCGCTTGCTTTCGCTCGCGCTGCCTCGCATCCGTGACTTCCGCGGCCTGTCACCAAAGCATTTTGACGGCAACGGTAACTACACCTTCGGTCTCACCGAGCAGTCAATGTTCCATGAGATTGACCAAGACAAGATCGATCGCACCCGTGGCATGGACATCACCCTTGTCACCACCGCGAAGACCGATGATGAAGGCCGCGCCTTGCTTCGCCTTCTCGGATTCCCTTTCAAGGAGGCCTGAGCCATGGCGAAGAAAGCACTCATCAATAAGCAGCAAGGAAAGCCGAAGTTCAAAGTTCGCGCTTACACCCGTTGCAACAAGTGCGGCCGTCCGCATTCTGTCTATCGCAAATTCGGCTTGTGCCGTATTTGTCTCCGTGAAATGGCACACGCTGGCGAACTGCCTGGTGTGACAAAGAGCAGCTGGTAAACCACGACGCTGAAGGTCCTAACGGAAACCGCAGCGAGGAAGGCCTTAGGCCAATAACATGACAATGACTGACCCGATTGCAGACATGCTTGCGCGCTTGCGCAACGCAAACTCTGCCTATCACGACTCTGTGTCGATGCCTCACAGCAAGATCAAGCTGCACATTGCAGAAATCTTGAAGCGCGAGGGATACATCGCCGACTTCAGCGAAACCGACGAAACTGTTGGCAAAACGTTGACTCTCAATCTCAAGTACGGCCCTAGCCGTGAGCGTTCAATCGCTGGATTGCGTCGCGTTTCAAAGCCAGGTCTGCGCGTATACGCAAAGAGCACCGCATTGCCTCGCGTCCTTGGTGGCCTTGGCATTGCAATCCTGTCCACTTCTGGCGGTTTGCTTACCGACCGTCAGGCTCAAAAGAAAGGCGTAGGTGGGGAAGTCCTCGCCTACGTCTGGTAGGGGGTATCTGATGTCACGCATCGGTCGTCTCCCAATCACCGTTCCTGCAGGTGTAACTATCGACATCGCTGGTCAACACGTCACGGTCAAGGGTCCTAAGGGATCGTTGAGCATCGTTGTTGCAGAGCCAATCGTTGCCACTCTCTCTGATGGTGTGCTCACGGTTACTCGTCCAAATGACGAGCGTCGTTCACGTGCATTGCACGGCCTGAGCCGCACGTTGATCTCCAATATGGTGATTGGTGTAACCACAGGATTTGAAAAGTCACTTGAACTCGTTGGCACCGGTTACCGCGTGGCAGCAAAAGGCACTGACCTTGAGTTCCAGCTTGGCTTTAGCCACCCAGTAGTGGTTCCAGCACCTGAAGGCATTGCTTTCGTGGTGGAAAGCCCAGTGAAGTTGAAAATCGCGGGCATCGACAAGCAAAAGGTGGGCGAAGTTGCCGCCAACATCCGCAAGATTCGTCCACCAGAGCCTTACAAGGGCAAGGGTGTGCGGTACGAGGGTGAAGTCATCCGCCGCAAGGCTGGAAAGGCTGGTAAGAAGTGAGCAAGTACGGTGTCAAGCTTGGCAAGGGCAACAAAAATGTCATTGGCCGCAAGCGTCGCCACATCCGCGTACGCAAGAAGGTTTCAGGTACGGCCGAGCGTCCACGCTTGGTTGTCACCCGATCAGCACGCCACCTGGTGGCTCAGGTTGTCGACGACACCCAGGGTCTGACGTTGGCATCAGCCTCAACGATGGAAGCCGACCTTCGTGTCGACGCCGTCGACAAGAGCGCAAAGGCACGCAAGGTTGGCCAGCTGGTCGCCGATCGCGCCAAGAAGGCCGGAATCGAAGCGGTTGTGTTTGACCGCGGCGGTAACAAGTACCACGGTCGCGTGGCCGCTCTCGCTGAGGGCGCCCGCGAAGGTGGCCTGGACTTCTAAGACGTATTCGGACAAGTAGGGAAGAGGAAACACCATGGCAGCAAACCAGCGACGCGAAGGCGGAGCAGGCGAGCGCAAGGATCGCAAGGAGCGCACTCCTCGCGAAGAGAAGTCCGCATTCGTCGAGCGTGTGGTCGCGATTAATCGCGTGGCCAAGGTCGTAAAGGGCGGTCGTCGCTTTAGCTTTACCGCACTTGTGGTTGTCGGAGACGGCAACGGCATGGTTGGCGTGGGCTACGGCAAGGCGAAGGAAGTTCCCGCAGCGATTGCAAAGGGAGTTGAAGAAGCAAAGAAGCATTTCTTCAAGGTTCCTCGCATTCAAGGCACGATTCCTCACCCAATCACAGGTGAAGCAGCCGCAGGCGTAGTCATGCTGCGCCCAGCTGCTCCTGGTACCGGTGTTATTGCTGGTGGCCCAGTTCGCGCCGTGTTGGAATGCGCAGGAGTGCACGACATCCTGAGCAAGTCAATGGGATCAGACAACGCCATCAACATTGTGCATGCCACGATCGCAGCATTGAAGGGCTTGGAATCTCCGGCTCAGGTTGCTGCTCGTCGCGGTTTGCCACTCGAAGATGTCGCACCAGCTCGTTTGCTGCGTGCAATGGCTGCAGGGACGGAAAGCTAATGGCACGGTTAAAGGTGACTCAGAAGAAGTCAGAAATTGGTGGCACTTCAACCCAGCGCAACACGTTGCGGTCCTTGGGTTTGAAGCGCATCAATGACACTGTGGTCAAGGAAGACCGCCCAGAAATTCGCGGCATGGTGAACACCGTGCAGCATCTCGTCGTTGTTGAAGAGGTTGAGTAATCATGGCACTCAAAGTCCATCACTTACGTCCAGCTCCGGGCGCTAAGACCGAGCGCACCCGCAAGGGTCGCGGTGAAGCCTCAAAGGGTAAAACCGCTGGTCGTGGCACCAAGGGCACCAAGGCCCGTTACCAGGTTCCTGCTCGCTTCGAAGGCGGCCAGATGCCATTGCATATGCGCCTTCCAAAGCTCAAGGGCTTCAAGAACCCCAACAAGGTTGAGTTCCAGGTTGTCAACATTGCGATGTTGGTAAAGCTGTTCCCTGCCGGTGGAGATGTCACAGTTGACGACCTGGTAGCCAAGGGTGCAGTCCGCAAGGGCCATCCGGTTAAGGTTCTGGGACAAGGCGATATTGCAGTAGCCATCAAGGTCAGCGCAGATGCGTTTTCCTCCGTTGCGCGCGACAAGATCGTCGCCGCAGGTGGGACCGTCACCGAAAGCTAAGCAGGAGGCACAGTGCACATCAGTGCGTTCGGGGCTGCCCTGCGTACACCGGATCTTCGAGCGAAGATCCTGTTCACCCTTGGTCTTCTCGCGATCTATCGTCTTGGCTCGGTTGTACCGACGCCCGGCGTTGATTACTCGGCTGTTCAGCGTTGTATTGACGTCGTTCAGGGGAACTCGGTTTACGCACTGATTAACCTTTTCAGTGGTGGCGCGTTGCTGCAACTGTCTATTTTTGCGCTCGGCATCATGCCGTACATCACCGCAAGCATCATTGTTCAGTTGATGACCGTAGTGATTCCGCGTCTTGAATCCTTGAAAAAAGAGGGTCAAGCGGGTCAAGCAAAGATCACGCAGTACACGCGCTATCTGACGATTGCTCTTGCTGTGTTGCAGTCAACTGCGATCCTTTCGTTGGCTCGCACGCCTGGAGCGCTTTTTAGTGGCTGCAATGAAAACATTGTTCCCAATCAAGGCATTTGGATCATCTTGGTCATGGTGCTTGCAATGACTGCTGGCACCGCAGTGATCATGTGGTTCGGAGAACTCATTACCGAACGAGGAATCGGCAACGGAATGTCGATTTTGATTTTCACCTCGATCATCGCCACTGTGCCTTCCCAGTTCGCTTCCGTATGGGGTGCGAAGGGTGCGTTTACCTTCGCAATCACCTTGGGCATCGGTGTCCTGGTGATGGCGCTCGTGGTATTCGTCGAGCAAGCTCAGCGAAGAATTCCAGTGCAGTATGCAAAGCGCATGGTTGGCCGAAAGATGTATGGAGGAACCTCGACCTATATTCCGTTGAAGGTCAACATGGCTGGTGTTATTCCGGTTATTTTCGCCTCGTCACTGCTCTTTATTCCAACGCTCTTTGTTCAGCTCACCGGTAGCACCGCAGGTTGGGCGCAGTGGGTTCAACAGAATTTTGGTAGCGGTAGCGGCTCGATTTATTTGCTGACCTACTTCTTGCTCATCGTTTTCTTCTGCTACTTCTACGTTTCCATCACCTTCAACCCTGTTGAAGTTGCTGACGACATGAAGAGGTACGGCGGCTTCATTCCAGGCATTCGCGCCGGCAAGCCAACAGCTGACTATTTGGATTACGTGTTGACTCGCCTGACCGCGCCAGGATCTATGTACCTGGGCATCATCGCGGTGCTTCCAGTGTTCGCCTTTGGTTATCTGGGTGTCTCCAGCCAGTTCATCTTCGGCGGTACCAGCCTGCTGATCATGGTGGGTGTTGGTTTGGACACGGTGAAGCAGATCGAGGCTCAGCTTCAGCAACGTAATTACGAAGGTTTCCTTCGCTAGGAGTTATGCAAAATGCGTTTAGTGATCATGGGCCCACCAGGGGCTGGTAAAGGAACTCAAGCAGATGGGCTTGCAACTCGCCTTGGGATCCCACACATTTCTACCGGCGATATTTTTCGTGCCAATGTCACGCAAGGCACGCCGCTGGGCATCGAAGCCAAGCGTTACATGGATGCCGGCGAATACGTTCCTGATGGTGTCACCAATGCAATGGTGCGCGACCGCCTTAGTCAAGATGATTGCCGTCCAGGGTTTCTTCTTGATGGGTATCCACGCACCCTTGAGCAGGTTGGCGAACTCGATGAAATGTTGAAATCCGATGGCCTTGCGGTTGATCGTGCAGTTGAACTCACCGTTGTTGTCGACGAAGTCGTAACTCGATTATTGAAGCGTGCCCAAGAGCAAGGTCGTGCCGATGACACTGAAGACGTCATCCGTCGCCGACTTGAGGTGTACGCAGAGCAAACCGCGCCTCTGACTGCTGTGTATGAATCTCGCGGCATCTTGGTACGCGTTGATGGCATGGGTACCGTCGACGAAGTTACTGCTCGCCTTCTTATTGCACTTGGCGCATAACGCTCGTGGTGTTTCACAAGAAGGAAAAAATCCAGCTCAAAACTCCTGAGCAGATTTTGCTGATGCGTGTTGCAGGTCTTGTGGTGGCCAATGCGTTGCAGGCCGTTGAAGCAGCGGTTGCACCTGGCGTTACGACGAAAGAACTTGACGCGATTGCGCATGAGGTGATCCGTTCATCAAATGCCACGCCTTCGTTCTTGGGCTACCACGGTTACCCCGCGGCTATTTGCTCCTCAATAAATGAAGAAGTAGTGCATGGCATTCCAAGTGATCGTCAACTCCTTGACGGAGACATTATTTCCATTGACTGTGGCGCAATTGTGAATGGTTGGCATGGCGATGCGGCGATCAGTGTGATGGCCGGCAATGCAAAAGCAGATGTGCTGAAACTGTCAAAAGTTACTGAGCAGTCTTTGTGGGCAGGTCTTGGTCAGGCACGCGCCGGAAACCGCCTGTCTGACATTGGTCATGCCGTAGAAACAACAGTGAGAGCTGCTGGTTCGTATGGCATTCTCGAAGATTACGTCGGACACGGCATCGGCACTTCCATGCACATGCAGCCGCCAATTCCTAACTACGGCACCGCAGGTCGTGGTCCAGTGCTCAAGGTTGGCATGGTGTTAGCTATTGAACCAATGGTCACCATTGGTTCCCCAGAGGTTGAAGTGCTCAAGGATGGCTGGACAGTCGTTACCGAAGATCGTTCATGGGCATCCCATTGGGAACACACCGTTGCAATCACCGAAGAAGGTCCGTGGGTGCTCACCGCACTTGATGAAATTCGTCTCTAGAAAGGTCTGGTCAATCCATGAAGAAAGTTCTCGCATCAGTCTTAACTGTGTTCGCAGTTGTTGTTGCTGCACCAGCACAGGCCGCACCCGCCGCTCAAGAGGTTGTGCTCGTTACAACACTGACAAGTGTTGGCACCAGCCTGAACACCATCGGCAACGTGAAGTACGGATGGAATGACCTTAAGGGTGTTGCCAATTGGGGTAAAGAATCAGTATCTATTCGGCTCCAAGGTGATGTCGCGTACAAGAATGACAGTGGGCCGTTCAATGGTTACTTCACCATCACGAAGGCCGATGAAACACAACTTGCCTTCCACGTAGATGGTCAGGCATTACCAGTGCCAGTGAGTGGTGGAATCAGGACCAATTTCCGCGGAGTGATGAACTTCTTGCAGGGTTCAGGTGCCTATTCGAATGCGCAATCAACCGGGACGATGATTGGTGCGCGCGAAGCTGCAATTGGCAGCCCAGTGAAAATGACGTTGCGCTTCACGGTTGTACCGCGCGTATAATTAGGTCATTCATTTATTGATCCCTAGGTGGTCACAAGTTGAACACCTAGGGATCACTTTTTATCTTCAACTGTTTAGCAACAAGGATGGCGGGGCTGGAAATATCCAGCCCCGTCATCCTTCTTTTCGGGCAAGAAGGTTGGCCCCTAGAGACCAGTTCGTTACTTCGAGAGTGAACCAAGCCAAACGGTGTCCTGGCTTGTCAGCCCCGATGCCTGGATAAACCAAGGGGACCGAAGATTAAAGTAAAAGACCGACAGTTCACTTTAATTCGGACAAATCACCCCGATTGGACGTTGAGAACTTCGCCCCCTAGACTTTGCAGGCTGTCGTTGGCTTCCCCAACTACCTGCCACCAATTATTGGTGGACGACGTATGTCCGGGGTAGGCAATGAAAGCACCCACCACAACGAAGGACGATGCACAAGCATGGGTAAAAAAGACGGAGCGATCGAGCTTGAGGGCACGATCATGGAGTCTTTGCCTAATGCCATGTTTCGCGTGGAGTTGGACAACGGTCACAAAGTTCTTGCGCATATCAGCGGCAAGATGCGAATGCACTACATCCGCATCCTGCCTGATGACCGCGTAGTTGTTGAACTTTCTCCGTATGACCTCACCCGCGGCCGCATCGTCTATCGCTACAAATAACCACACGAGGACTGGCAAAACATCATGAAGGTGAACCCAAGCGTCAAGCCGATCTGCGATAAGTGCAAGGTCATTCGTCGCCATGGCCGCGTCATGGTGATCTGCGAGAACACTCGCCACAAGCAGCGTCAGGGCTAATACCTGACGAGGGTCAATGCGGGGAGAAATCCCGTACGACCTCAACTGTGAAGTACCCGACCCCCAGGTAACTGGGACGACACCTTGAGCCACGGGGCTCAAGACCTGATCTGACGGTCAGGGCTGGTACTTCAATCGAAACCCCGTGCATGAGAAGAAGAGAGAACGTCACATGGCACGTCTTGTTGGTGTCGATCTGCCGCGCGAAAAGCGCATGGCAATCGCACTCACCTATATCTATGGCATCGGCCGCTCACAGGCTTCCGCCGCCCTCACCGCCACGGGCATTGATCCAGAAATGAAGTCCAAGGACCTCACCGACGATCAGACACTTGCTCTGCGCGATTGGATCGATCAAAACCTCAAGGTAGAAGGCGATCTTCGCCGTGAGGTTGCAGCTGATATTCGCCGCAAGGTGGAAATCGGTTGCTATCAGGGTCTTCGCCACCGTAAGGGCCTTCCGGTCCGCGGTCAGCGCACCCATACCAACGCGCGTACTCGTAAGGGTCCTCGTAAGACCGTCGCTGGCAAGAAGAAGGCCGCGAAGTAATTCGCTGGTCTCAACCGGACTTCTAGGAGATACATACACATGGCACCCAAGGCAGGACAGAAGGGCGCGGCGAAGAAAATTCGCCGCAAGGAGAAGAAGAACGTGGCCCACGGCCACGCTCACATTAAGAGCACGTTCAACAACACGATCGTCTCTATCACTGACCCAACAGGCGCAGTCATTGCATGGTCAAGCGCTGGCCAAGTTGGTTTCAAGGGTTCACGTAAGAGCACCCCATTCGCCGCACAGCTCGCAGCAGAATCTGCAGCGCGTCGCGCAATGGAACACGGTATGCGCAAGGTTGACGTGTTCGTGAAGGGTCCAGGCTCAGGTCGCGAAACTGCTATCCGTTCGTTGCAGGCAACTGGTCTTGAAGTTGGTTCAATCGCCGACGTCACTCCAGCGCCTCATAACGGCACCCGTCCACCAAAGCGTCGTCGCGTCTAATCGCGCGTAAGAAAATAGGAGAACACAAACTATGGCGCGTTATACAGCTGCCGATTGCAAGCGGTGCCGTCGCGAGAAGATGAAGTTGTTCCTCAAGGGAGCAAAGTGCGAGTCACCAGCATGCCCATTCGAAAAGCGTCCTTACCCACCAGGCCAGCACGGCCGTGGTCGCTCAAAGGATTCCGAATACTTGCTCCAGTTGCGCGAAAAGCAGAAGGCAACCCGTATGTACGGTGTGCTGGAGAAGCAGTTCTCGAACTACTTCGTTGAAGCTGCTCGCCAGTCAGGTAAGACCGGTGAAAACCTGCTCGTCATTCTCGAGACTCGCCTTGACAACGTGGTGTTCCGCGCTGGCTTTGCCAAGTCCCGTGACATGGCACGTCAGTTGGTCACCCACGGTCATTTCCTCGTCAACGGCAAGAAGGTCAATATTCCTTCCTTCCGTGTCAGTGCTGCTGACATCGTCGAGGTTGCACCTAGCTCACGCGAACTGACTCCATTTGTGATTGCACATGCAGAGATCGGTGATCGCCCAGTGCCAGCATGGCTCGAAGTGATCCCATCTAAGATGCGCATCCTCGTGCACGCACTCCCATCGCGCGCAATCATCGACACCCCTGTCACCGAACAGCTGATCGTCGAGCTCTACTCCAAGTAATCCCTAGTAGTTGGAACGCCCTAACTACTCGACAAAATCGCGATTTCAAATAATGGTCGTCGCGGGAAGGAAGACACGTGCTCATTAGTCAACGCCCAGTGCTCACCGAAGAGCCAATTAGCGAGTTCCGCTCGCGTTTTGTGCTGGAACCACTCGAGCCAGGATTCGGTTACACCCTTGGTAACTCACTTCGCCGCACTCTGCTCTCATCAATCCCGGGTGCTGCAGTAACCAGCATCCGTGTTGATGGTGTGTTGCACGAGTTCACCACGATCCCAGGTGTCAAAGAAGACGTGACCGAGTTGATCTTGAACATCAAGCAGCTCGTTGTTTCATCAGAACACGATGAGCCAGTTGTTATGTATTTGCGCAAGCAAGGTCCAGGTGCAGTGACTGCAGCTGACATTCAGCCACCAGCAGGTGTTGAAGTACATAACCCAGGTCTGCACATTGCAGAGCTCAACGACAAGGGCAAGCTTGAAATTGAACTCGTTGTCGAGCGTGGCCGCGGCTACGTATCAGCAACGTTGAACAAGCAAGCTGGTCAGGAGATCGGTCGCATCCCTGTTGACTCCATCTACTCACCAGTACTCAAGGTCACCTACAAGGTTGAAGCGACTCGTGTTGAGCAGCGCACCGACTTTGACAAGCTCGTGATCGATGTTGAAACCAAGCATTCAATTCGTCCAGCAGATGCAGTCGCATCAGCAGGAAAGACCTTGGTTGAACTCTTCGGTTTGGCTCGTGAACTTAACGTTGATGCAGAAGGCATCGACATTGGTCCATCACCAACTGACACGTTTGTTGCTGAGCAGCTCTCGACTCCAATTGAGCAGCTCGATATGACCGTGCGTTCATACAACTGCTTGAAGCGCGAAGGCATCCACACGGTTGGTGAACTCATCACCCGTAGCGAAGCTGACCTGCTCGACATTCGCAACTTTGGCGCAAAGTCAATTGACGAAGTCAAGGTAAAGCTCGTGAGCTTGGGCTTGGCACTCAAGGACAGCCCTCCAGGGTTCGATCCATCAGCATTTGCTAACTACGACGACGATGAAGATCTTGATGACGACTTGGCATTTGCCGAGGACGAGCAGCTCTAAATCGCACTACTGATTTTTCGAAACTGACAGGAGAAAGACGATGCCTACCCCAACCAAGGGTCCCCGCCTCGGCGGAGGTCCAGCTCATGAACGGTTGATCTTGGCGAACCTTGCCACGTCGCTGTTTGCGAACGGACGCATCACTACGACCGAAGCCAAGGCCAAGCGCCTTCGCCCGCTGGCGGAGCGTTTGATCACAAAGGCCAAGCGTGGCGACATCCACAACCGTCGCCAGGTGTTGCAGGTTGTGCGCGACAAGTCAGTCGTGCACACGCTGTTTACCGAGATTGCACCGATGTACGTCGGTCGTCCAGGTGGATACACCCGCATCACCAAGATTGGTAACCGCAAGGGCGACAACGCACCTATGGCAATCATTGAGCTCTGCGAGCCAATGCTTGAGCAGGTCGTTGCTGAAGCTACTGGCGCAACCAAGCGTGCAGCAAAGGAAGCTGCTGCTCCTGTAGTTGAGACCAAGGTTGAAGAGACCGTAGTCGTTGAAGAGACTCCAGAAGTAGTTGAAGAAGTGGTTGCTGAAGTAGAAGTCACGCAAGAAGCAACTGACAAGGAATAGTCCTGTCAACGCAGATCATTGATCAGCCCGTCCCCGATCTACCGGGGGACGGGCTGATCCGTTTGCGCATTGATTTTTCCTATGACGGTGCAGGGTTTTTTGGTTATGGAGTGCAAAAGGATTTGCGCACCGTTCAAGGTGAAATCCTGCGGGTCTTTAATTACCTGACGCATTCAAAGGTGGACATCTTTGTTGCGGGCCGTACCGATGCTGGAGTCCATGCGCGTGGTCAAGTGATCCACGTTGATTTAACTCCAGAACATGTTGCAAGGCTTGAAGATCCAGCCCGGCTTAATCGTGC
Source organism: Actinomycetota bacterium (assembly GCA_009699465.1). Taxonomy (GTDB): domain Bacteria; phylum Actinomycetota; class Actinomycetes; order S36-B12; family S36-B12; genus UBA11398. The sequence continues at coordinate 29,451 of WLOE01000004.1, forward strand.
ATTGCCTGAAGATATTCGCATTCATTCAATTCAAGAAGCGCCATATGGGTTCGATGCACGTTTTTCTGCATTGTGGCGTAGGTACTCCTATCGAGTATGCGATGTATCTGACCAGATGAATCCTTTAACCCGTCATCAAACACTGTTTCATTACAAGCGCCTTGACATCGATGCAATGAACCAAGCAGCGCGAGGACTTATGGGTCTGCAGGATTTCGCTGCGTACTGCCGACCACGTGATGCCTCAACATCTATGCGCGAGGTGGAGAAGCTCGAGTGGCATCGTGAGGGGGCTCTGTGCATCATGACTGTGCAGGCCGATGCGTTTTGCCACTCAATGGTGCGCAGTCTGGTGGGAGCCATGATCCCAGTGGGGGACGGGCGCCGATCTGTGGATTGGCCAGGAATGATCCTGGAGTCCAAAGATCGCACCTTGAGCCCTGAAGTCATGCCAGCCCACCCCTTGGTTTTGGAGGAGGTCGGCTACCCAGAAGCCGATCAAATGCTGGCTCGGCAGTTCATCACCCGAACGAAACGCAGCCCAGACCATGGGTAGGGGCCAGACCCTATGAGGAATGGATACCCCAATTTGGCGTAAAGCGCCCTTACTGGGTACTCTTTGGGGTCGCTTCAGTGCTTCCCCGAATGCCCTGAAGTCATAATCAGCAGTCCGAATCAACTATGAAGGTGGCGTCCCGTGCGCACGTACAGCCCAAAGGCCGGTGAGGTAACTCGCACCTGGCACGTTATTGACGCTTCCGATGTTGTTCTCGGACGCCTTGCAACGCATGCAGCAGACTTGCTGCGCGGCAAGCACAAGACCACATATGCACCGCACATGGACCAAGGTGACTTCGTCATCATCATCAACGCTGACAAGGTCGCGTTGACAGGTCAAAAGCGTGAGCAGAAGAAGGCGTACCACCACTCCGGTTACCCAGGCGGCATGAAGTCGACCACGTACACCGAATTGCTTGCTAACGATTCACGCAAGGCTGTTGAAAAGGCTGTGAAGGGCATGATTCCTCACAACAAGATCGGCAAGCAGCAGCTTACGAAGCTCAAGGTGTACGGCGGACCCGACCACCCACATGCTGCACAGGCTCCACAGCCATTTGTGATCACCCAGATCGCTCAGTAGTCATCCCCAAGCCGGAACTTAACGAAGAGGAAATGGCAGTGTCAGAGGCCACGATCGAAGACGTCGATATCGACATCGAAGAAGAGATTCCATCTGAGTACACCTCAGAGACCCCAGCGCGCGCTGTTGTTACTCGCGACATCGTTGTTGCACCCGCAGGTGCAACCGGCCGTCGTAAGCAAGCAATTGCTCGCGTGCGCATCGTGCCTGGTACCGGCAAGTGGACCATCAATGGTCGCGAACTTGACGATTACTTCCCGAACAAGGTTCACCAACAGGAAGTGAATGATCCATTCACAACCACTGGTGGCGAAGGCAAGTTCGACGTGATTGCACGGATCAACGGTGGTGGCGTTTCCGGTCAGGCCGGCGCACTTCGCCTCGGAGTTGCTCGTGCCCTCAACGAAATTGATCGCGACGGCAACCGTCCTTCATTGAAGAAGGCTGGCTTCCTTACTCGTGATCCACGTGCCAAGGAACGTAAGAAGTACGGTCTGAAGAAGGCCCGTAAGGCTTCCCAGTACAGCAAGCGCTAGTCCATTGGGTCGGCTCTTCGGCACTGATGGCGTTCGCGGGCTCGCTAATCGCGATCTCACCGCTGAACTCGCATTGGATCTTGCTGTTGCAGCTGCCCATGTACTTGGTGATGTTGGTGCTTTCGCTGGCCATCGTCCCCGCGCTGTCGTCGGTCGCGATTCCCGTATCAGCGGTGAATTTCTGGAATCGGCAGTAGTAGCTGGTTTAGCAAGCGCCGGTGTTGATGTCATTCTCTTGGGAGTGGCACCGACACCGGCTGTTGCATTTTTAACTGACAAACTTGAATGCGATTTGGGCGTGATGCTTTCTGCATCGCATAACCCAATGCCTGATAACGGCATCAAATTCTTTGCACGTGGCGGCCACAAACTCGACGATGTCATCGAAGACGCAATCGAAGCACGCATGGGTGAAGATTGGGATCGCCCACTAGGAGCCGATGTCGGTCGCGTCATTGTTGAAGTGGATGCAGCAGTTCTTTACGAAGAAATGTTGCTCGCTTCTACTCCCCATCGTCTTGATGGCATCAAAGTTGTAGTTGATTGCGCCAATGGTGCAGCCTCGTTCATCGCACCTGATGTGTACGAGCGCGCAGGTGCCCATGTCATTGCAATCCATGCACAGCCAGATGGTGTAAACATCAATGAGAATTGCGGCAGTACGCATTTGGGAGATCTTCAAGTAGCTGTGCGTGAACATAAGGCTGATCTGGGTATTGCTCACGATGGTGACGCTGATCGTTGCTTAGCAGTTGACGCCAGCGGAAATGTCATTGATGGCGATCACATTCTGGCGATTCTTGCGATTGCCATGCGCGATGCAGGAACACTCACGAACGACACTGTTGTTGCAACAGTGATGGCCAATCTTGGTTTCAAAATCGCCATGCAAGCGCACAACATCACCGTGATCGAGACAGGTGTTGGGGATCGTTACGTACTTGAAGCAATGAAAACAGGCGGACTGGCTCTAGGTGGCGAACAAAGCGGCCATGTGGTGATGCTTGACCACGCAACCACGGGTGACGGCTTACTGACTGCCTTGCATTTGATGGCTCGCATGGCTCAAACCAAAGAGACTCTGGCTCAACTGGCTTCGCGTATCGAAAAGTTGCCGCAGGTATTAGTGAATGTTCCCGGGGTCGATAAGGCTGCTTTGGACACCAATGCAAGCGTTGCTGCTGCGGTCGCTGCTGCGGAAAGTGAATTGGGTGCAACCGGACGAGTCTTGTTGCGGTCATCAGGAACTGAGCCAGTTATTCGCGTCATGGTGGAAGCGCAAAGTGAAGAGCTTGCACAAAGAATTACTGATCAGCTCGCTGCAGTGGTGCTGGCCGAACTTTCCCTAACGTAGTTCGAGTCCAAATTCGTTGCTGTAGTAGCAGCGTCAGCCACCCTGCTATTGCCATGCCAGCAATATTCACGACCAGTTGTGCCCCACTTCCAAGCACTTGGCTCCAGATGCCATAAGCCAGCCCAAGGGCAATATTTCCTGAAGCAGGGATCGTGGTGACTGAGATAAAGACTCCGATGAGACCGCTGCCCTTTGCGGACGTGAGCGATAACACGCCAGCTGCACCGGCGATCAGTGCAACAGCAAGTGACCACCAGTTCACGTTATAGATGAAACTTGTTCCAGGGCGGGCGGAGTTTAATTCACTGAAATCGACAACATTGGTCAGGTTAAGAATCAGGGCCAAAGTTGTGGTGAAGGCAATTGAAATCGCAAACCCAAGAATCAGTGTGCGCAGGGCCTGGCGGAACAACATTGGTCGTTTGCGCACCATCGCAAGCCCAAGTGCGGCAATCGGTACAAACTCTGGTCCAAGGACCATTGCGCCAATTAACACGATGGTGGAATCAGTGAGGATTGCGATCGAGGCTAAGAGCGTGGCTAACACCATGAAGCTCAAGTAGGTCCAATTGAAATGGCTATCGTCATATGCACGTTCGGTGACCTCGGCCCACACAACCGCGTCATCACCCTGACCAGGGGCGTCTTCCTCGGCCGTGAGGCCTGGTCGGGAAATCCAGGTCTCAACGGGATTGAGAGCGATGGTGCCCTCTTGGTGGACTCCTAAGCGGCGTAGTTCATCCACAAGTTGATTGGCCCGCTCCCGGGGGATATCGGCGATGAATACATCCCCAAGAGGTTGCAGGCTCGCCCCGCGCAGCACTGTCAGGCTGCTGATGTGTGGTTCTGCGGTGAGCAGTCCTTCCACGGCAGGACTGAGTTGGGCAGTTGTACTCACGCGCAGGCTCAGCATGAGCCCATCCAACACCGTGAGCCCCGTAGGCTGGGGCCTATGTGCGGGATCGTGGGATATGTCGGGCAAAAGCAGGCTCTAGAAATCGTGGTGGCTGGCCTTCGTCGGCTGGAATACCGCGGTTATGACTCTGCTGGCGTAGCAGTGCTTGCCGACGGTGCCTTGGATACCCGCAAAAAAGCCGGCAAGTTGGTCAACCTTGAGACACTGCTCGGCGAAAACCCACTTCCAGACTCCACCACCGGAATCGGTCATACCCGTTGGGCAACCCACGGTGGTCCAACCGACCGCAATGCCCACCCGCATGTGAGTGAGGACGGCTCAGTAGCGATCATCCACAACGGCATTATCGAGAATTTCACCGAACTTCGTGAAGAGCTCACACAAGCTGGAGTCAAGCTCACCTCTGACACGGACTCTGAGGTCGTTGCGCACCTACTTGCACGCGTGCTGCCAACAGTTGGCGATCTGACGGTTGCAATGCGTGAAGTCTGCAAAGAGCTTGAAGGCGCATTTACCTTGGTTGCCGTGTCACCGCTCTACCCAGATGTGGTGGTCGGAGCTCGTCGCAATTCCCCATTGGTAGTTGGCGTTGGTGATGGAGAGAATTTCCTGGCCTCGGACGTTGCAGCGTTCGTTGACCACACTCGCAATGCACTGGAACTTGGCCAAGATCAAATCGTTACATTGACGCCAGAAGGTGTGACGGTCACTGACTTCTTTGGCGAGATTGCACCTGTTCGTCCATTTACTGTTGATTGGGATGCATCTGCTGCCGAAAAGGGCGGCTATGACCTCTTTATGTTGAAGGAAATTGCGGAGCAACCAAAGGCCGTTGCAGATTCCCTTCGCGGTCGCATGACCAAAGAGGGTCGTTTGCAACTTGACGAAATGAGTCTTTCCGACGACGACCTTCGTGGCGTTGACAAGGTAGTGGTTGTTGCATGTGGCACGGCGTATCACGCAGGTTTGGTTGCGAAGTATGCAGTTGAGCATTGGACGCGCATTCCGGTCGAGGTAGAAGTTGCTAGTGAATTCCGCTACCGCGATCCGATCGTTGGTCCTGGAACACTCGTGATTGCTATCTCGCAATCGGGTGAAACGATGGACACACTTATGGCTTTGCGTCACGCAGCAGAGCAAGGTGCCCGTACCCTTGCAATTTGTAACACCGTAGGTTCAACAATTCCTCGCGAATGCGATGGTGTTCTGTATACCTATGCAGGCCCCGAAATCGCGGTGGCATCCACAAAAGCATTTCTCACTCAGATCATCGCTGCCTATCTGATCGGCTTGTACTTGGCGCAAGTTCGTGGCGCAATGACCAGTGATGAGATCCGAGCAATCCTTGATGAACTCGACAATATGCCTCAGGCCGTTGACCTTGTTCTCGACACTGTTGAACCGGTTCGTGCAATTGCGCGTGAACTTGCCGACGCAAAATCAGTGCTCTTCATTGGCCGCCATGTGGGTTTCCCTGTTGCCCTTGAAGGCGCATTAAAGCTGAAGGAACTCGCCTACATGCATGCAGAAGGTTTTGCAGCAGGTGAGTTGAAGCACGGGCCGATCGCCTTAATAGAAGAAGGCGTGCCGGTTGTAGTCATCGTTCCTTCGCCAAGTCACTTCTTGCACGACAAGGTGATTTCGGCTATCCAAGAAGTGCGTGCTCGTGGTGCACATATCGTGGCTATTGCAGAAGAGGGTGATGAAAAGATCGTGGCCTTTAGTGATCACATCATTCGGGTTCCCGTTGTACCGCCCCTCATGCAGCCATTGGTTTCCACTGTGCCACTTCAAGTATTCGCCTGTGAAATGGCAACAGCTAAGGGTCATGACGTTGACCAGCCACGTAACTTGGCTAAGTCCGTCACAGTGGAATAGCCATGATTACGCTGCACGATGTCGCGGCAATCCGAGCGGCAGAACATGCACACTCGGATGAGCTCAATAGTGGTGTGCTCATGGACCGTGCGGCACATGGAGTCTCAGCAGCAGTCATTGATTTATTGCAACAGGTCTTTGGACGTGTTGTTGGCTCACGCGTGGTGCTGCTCGTAGGGTCAGGAAACAATGGAGGCGACGCCCTTTTCGCTGGTGCAAAACTCTTGCGCCGTGGTGTTCGGGCCAGTGCTATTACATCTTCGTCAAGATTTCACCCAGGAGGAGCTGAAGCCTTCACCTCGGCCGGTGGACTGCTCATGCCTTGGAGCGCGGAAGCCCTTGCCGATCTCCAAGCCGCGGATTTGATAATCGACGGATTGCTCGGCATCGGCGCTGTGGGTGATCTACGCGCACCGATGGATGAAATCGTGGCGGCGACAAGAAGCGTACGTGGACTCATCGTTTCCGTTGATGTGCCTACCGGAGTCGATGCGGATACGGGAGCGATTGCAAATGAAGTCGTTGATGCAGATCAAACAGTCACCTTTGGTGGAGTGAAACCCGGACTACTTGTGAACCCCGGCAAAGAGTTCTGCGGGGGAGTTCGGCTCGTTGATATCGGCATCACTGATGCACTGGATGTGTGTGGTGGTTGTCTGGATGCCAATGACGTTGCACTGTGGATCCCTGAGGCAGATGCAAGTGACTACAAATATCGTCGTGGTGTTGTTGGGTTGCTTGCAGGAAGTGAGCGGTACCCAGGAGCGGCGTTTCTCACAACTGCCGCAGCATTGTGTGCGGATATCGGGATGGTCGAATATTTCGATCGAGGTGATGGGCTTGCCCGGGACGTTGTGATGGCACATCCACCAATCGTGACAACCTTTGCTGATCCAGCATCAAACTCTCGTGTTCGCGCGTGGGTGGCAGGTCCTGGTTTCAGCGGCACGGCACATGATGCTGAAGCCGTTCATGCGGTGTTGCGATGTTCGGTACCTGTCGTGCTTGATGCCGGAGCATTAACTGTGATTGCGGCTGATGAGTCATTACGCGCAGCAGTGATTGCACGAGAATTCCCAACGATTATCACGCCACATGAGGGTGAGTTTGCTCGGCTCAGTGATGCAGATCTTGCTTCGAATCGACTCGGGGCGGCTTTTGAGTGTGCACGAGCGCTGAACGTGATTGTGGTGTTGAAGGGCTCGGGCACAATCGTCGTGAGCCCTGAAGGAATCCTGTTCATCGATGTTTTGGGCACGCCTGCACTAGCGACAGCCGGTAGTGGAGATGTGTTGAGTGGCCTCATGGGGGCACTCCTTGCCGGGGCAGTAGCGCGATCCGGTGTTGACATTGATGACACCACAGCGACAGAAGTGGCTGCTGCAGCAGTATGGCTACACAGTGAAGCTGGGCGAATCGCGTCACAGGGAGGTCTGCCCGTCACGGCTCACCAAATTGTGCAAGCACTACCCGCAGCAGTAGCCGCCGTTCGCCGACCGGGAAGAATGGGCTCATGACCAGGGCGCGTGCAGTCATCGACCTCAATGCAGTGGGTCATAACCTGGCACTTATTCGAGCTGCGGCCCCAAATTCCCAGGTTTTGGCAGTAGTGAAAGCCGATGCCTACGGACACGGACTCGTGCAAATTGCGAAGGCGGCTCGCGCAGCGCACGCTGATTACCTTGGTGTTGCACTTCTGAATGAAGCTGTGGAGCTACGTGAGGCCGGTGATGACGGTCCACTACTTGCTTGGCTATGGACCCCAGGTGATCCGGATCTTCTGGAATGTCTTAAGCGCAATGTGCAGATTTCTGTTTCATCAATGTGGTCACTCATCGAGGTGACGCAGGCCGCTGCGCAAGCGGGCACTGTTGCCCGTATCCATGTGAAGTTAGATACCGGCCTATCGCGCAACGGTGCAGACGAAGAAGAGTGGGATGAGTTGTTTGCTGCGGCCAAGGCTCTGCAGTCTCGTGGTCGCATCGAAGTCGTTGGCATCTGGTCGCACTTAGCTAATGCAAGCCTGGAAAATGACTCTTCAATTGCACGACAGCGGGCGCGATTCCTTGACGGTGTTGCGAGAGCGAAAGCTGCAGGAATTGAGCCACAGTTGCTGCACTTAGCAAATAGTGGTGGAGCGCTTGCCTATCCAGACACTCAATTCGACATGGTGCGTATTGGCATTGCGATGTATGGCGTATCTCCCTTGGATCCACACAGTGCCCAACGCTTCGATCTCAGAGCGGTAATGTCATTGCACGCGAAGTTGGCGCACGTGAAAACCATTCGCGCGGGTCAGTCTGTGTCTTATGGAGGAACCTGGACAGCCAGCGAACCGACTCGCATTGGTCTTGTACCTATCGGATACGCCGATGGAATTCCTCGGGCAGCTCAGGATGCGCATGTCATGGTCAATGGCGTGCAATGTGAGGTGCTCGGACGCGTGGCGATGGATCAGTTCGTCATTTCACTGCCTGACGCAGTAGGTGAAGTAGCTGCGGGTGACGACGTCGTCATTTTTGGAGACTCAAGTGACGGAACACCTTCGGCAGATTCTTGGGGAAGTGCCAGCAACACCATCGGATATGAAATTGTCACTCGCATCGGATCAAGAATCCCACGCGAGTATCAAGGTCAATCATGAGTCCAAGCGTTCCCGGCGCTTTAAAAATCGCCGGTGGAAGTTTGATTGCGGTGGGAACCGTAGCGGCAGGTGCAGCGATTGGCCTTGCCGTGCAGCGCCGAGTCGTAGCCCGCACAATGCAATCAGATGGTGATTGGAAACTCCCAACATTTACGCCACAGGTACATGAATTTGAGACATCCGATGGAACCGCACTTCATGTTGAGATTGATGAATATGTCGGATCGGGAACGCCCATCACTGTGATTTTGTGCCATGGGTATGCCTTGAGTTCAGCTTCGCTCCTTTTCCAGCGGGCCGTGCTCGAGGATCGCGCTCGCGTGATTTCCTATGACCAGCGCAGCCATGGGAAATCGGCTCAGTCCAATGAGAAGTTCGAAACAGTTGACCAACTCGGTCATGACCTGAGTGAACTTATTGATGTCTTTGCACCTAGTGGGCCGTTGATGCTTCTCGGTCATTCCATGGGTGGCATGACCATCATGGCCTTGGCTGAGCAGCGTCCAGAATTATTCCGTGATCGAGTTAAGGCAATTTCATTTATTTCCACGACTGCTGGTGGTCTGAGAGAAGTGACGTTTGGTATGCCGGTAGTGATGCGGGCAATCGTGCATCGAGCAGCCCCGGCAATGGCATCTGTGCTTGCAAAAACAAAAGGCATCGTAGAAGTAGGGCGCAGGGCTAGTAGCGATTTATCAGAAATGATCTTCCGCTCGTATTCATTTGGTGCGCACCCCTCGAAGGAGGCAAGTGCCTTTGTTGCTGAAATGATCGATTCAACTCCTATTGATGTACTGGCAGAGTTCTTGCCGGCCTTACAGGAGCACGATAAATATGATGTGCTGCCAACATTGGCGCATTGCGATGTTGTCGTGATTGTTGGTGATTCTGATCGCCTGACACCTGTGGTGTTGAGCGAGCGCCTGGCTGCGGGAATTCTAGGTTCGAAACTGGCTGTCATTCACGACAGTGGCCACATGGTTGGCATCGAGCATCATGACGAAGTCAACCAATTACTTCTCGAACAATTCGAACGTGTCGAAACTGGGCTCGGTAAGAAGTCCAGAAAGGCTGCATCGCTGTGGTCGTAGTTGAATCAAGGGACCGCATGCATGAACTTGGCATGCACGTCGCGCGTGTCCTGCACCCTGGGGATCTTGTTGTTCTCGTTGGTGAACTTGGGGCAGGCAAAACAACCTTCACCCAAGGAATAGGCAAAGGCCTAGGGATTAGTGAGCCAGTGACAAGCCCGACGTTTGTTATTGCTCGTGCGCATGTGGACGGTATACATCCTTTAGTGCACGTTGATGCGTACCGGTTAGGTTCAACAATCGAACTTGATGAGCTGGATCTTGATACTGACGTAAGTTCCAGTATCACAGTTGTTGAATGGGGCGAGGGTAAAGTCGAACAGCTTGCAGATGATCGACTGATCATTGCAATTATGCGATCTGATGAAGACGATGACACTCGAACGGTTGAATTCACAGGTGTAGGCACTCGCTGGAATGAATCAGTGTTACGTGATTTGAGTTCACCATGGTGATGCTTGCCATGGACACTTCCTCGCCGGCAAGTTCGGTGGCAGTTCTTGATGGCGATGTGCTGTTGGCACATGAAGTGCATGTGGATCCACGCAATCACGCTGAAGTTCTTGCAGTGCTGGTGCAGAAGGCCCTGGCGACTGCGGGCTCCCCACGTGTCACGGGAGTTGCCGTGGGCGTTGGACCCGGCGCGTACACAGGCCTTCGCGTTGGAGTGAGTTCGGCTAAGGCCTATGGGCTGGTCTGGGATGTGCCCGTCATTGGCGTGTGTTCATTGGATGCGATGGCGCTTGCGGTGTCAGATGCGGTAGATCAGCCTTTTGTTTGTGCGATTGACGCGCGACGCAAGGAGGTCTACTGGGCGCAATATGACGCTGATGGCCAGCGAGCGTCTGGTCCGCATGTGCAGCGACCAAGTGAGATTGCCGCGCAAGTGCGAATGCTGCCCTGGTTTGGTGACATAGCGATGGCGTACATGGAGCAGTTACAAGCGCAGATTGCTGACACTGTCGCGTATCCGGATGCGCGAGATGTCGCCCGTTTTGCTCTTCACCATCTGCAGTCTGGCTATGTGATCAATGATTCCCGAGCCGAATTGTCAACCCATGGGCATGACGATGGCGCGACTGCGTTGGCGTTATCGGGTCAGCGACTTTTGGCTCCGTATCCGTTGTATGTCAGGCGACCTGATGCGGTGGAGCCAACCAAATGAAACTTGAACCCATGCGGTGGTGGCATATTGATCAAGTCCACGAACTCGAGCAGCAACTTTTTCCGGTTGATGCGTGGAGTAAAGAACAGTTCTGGTCGGAGTTGGCGCAGCCAACCCGCAGGTATGTGGTTGCGATCGAAGGCGGTTCAGTTCTGGGGTATTACGGTCTGTTTGCTCTGGCACCACAATCCGATGTTCAAACCATCGCAGTGAGCCCAGAGGCGCAAGGTCGTGGGCTTGGAGCTCAACTCTTGAATTCACTTATTGAAGAAGCGCTTGCGCAAGGGTGTGAACAAGTCATGCTTGAAGTGCGATCGGATAACGCTGCAGCACTTGCGCTCTACGCTCGTTTTGAATTTGAAGCATTGAATGTTCGAGCTGACTATTACGCCCACGGTGTTGATGCAGTAGTAATGCGCCAGAAACCACTCAAGATGGTCGTGGCATCATGAATGAACCTTTGGTTTTGGGTATTGAAACCAGTTGCGATGAAACTGGTGTCGGCATTGTTCGGGGTTCGATGTTGCTTGCCGATGCGGTGGCCTCAAGCGTAGAAGAGCACGCAAGGTTTGGTGGTGTTGTTCCCGAAGTTGCATCGCGCGCGCATGTCGAAGCAATGATTCCCACGATTGAGCTTGCCTGTAGTAATGCAGGAGTGGGTCTCAGAGATCTGGATGCAATCGCAGTTACTGGTGGCCCTGGATTAGCTGGTGCGCTACTGATTGGCACGGCGACTGCGAAAGCTTTGGCGAGTTCACTAGATATTCCGTTATACGCGGTCAATCACTTAGCCGGGCACGTTGTTGTGGATGAGTTAGAGCACGGCCCACTTCCGGAAACCGCGATTGGCATGCTTGTCTCAGGTGGACATTCATCGTTATTGCTTGTCCGTGATGATGCTGAAGATGTCACATCACTTGGCGCCACAATTGATGATGCCGCGGGTGAAGCCTTCGACAAGATTGCCAGGATTCTTGGCCTACCTTTTCCTGGCGGTCCGTGGATCGATCGGTCGGCCAAGGATGGTGACCCCAATGCGATCGCTTTCCCCCGTGGGCTCACTGCAAGTAAGGATCTAATCGAGCACCAGTACGACTTTTCATTTAGCGGTCTAAAAACAGCGGTGGCTCGGTGGATTGCTCAACAACAAAAGTTGGGTAATGAGATATCCGTTCCCGATGTTGCTGCTTCTTTTCAAGAGGCAGTGGTCGACGTGTTAACCAAGAAGGCCATTGCAGCCTGCAAGGAATATGGAGTCGAG
>WLOE01000040.1 GCA_009699465.1 Actinomycetota bacterium
AGTCGCAGGTCAAGGGAAAGTCCCTCACTCTCAAAGCTCCAATCGACTCCGCAGATCTCACGAGCGATGATGCTGGTGTGGTGCTCACCATGAGCATTGGTCTTGATCGGGTCAAGACCGGCAATTTCCTCTTGGATATTGGACTCAGCGGCTTTCTTTCGAGCTATGGCGCCAAGGAGCTGCAATATGTGGGATCAGGGCCTAGCGGCGTTGATCCGGTGCGGGTTGGCGGTGTAGCGACCTCAGGGCGCGTTGTCGTGGATCTTGAGCTGGCCTTACGTGAAACTCACGCCACTGAAGTGGGCATGACCCTCCAAGTCAGCGGCACTGCCGTCTTTGCTGACGTAGAAGTTCCGATCCCAGGCATTGGCCGCCTTTCGGACCTCACCTTGCAGGTTCATGCCGAAATCCCCCTAGATCCAGTGGTCTAAGTCACCCGAGAGCGTTTAGCCCATTGGTTGCTGGGTACCCTTGAGCCATGCCTACAGGAACCGTGAAGTGGTACGACACCGAGAAGGGCTTCGGCTTTCTCGCATCAGATGAGGGTGAAGACGTCTTCGTCCACGTGTCCACGCTTCCTGATGGCGTCACTGCCCTGAAGCCTGGCACCAAGGTTGAATTCGGCATCGTTGATGGCAAGCGCGGTAAGCAAGCACTGTCGGTCAAGATCATTGGCCCGACCCCATCGGTGGTCAAGGGCAGCCGTAAGCCTGCTGGCGATCTTGCTGGAATTGTCGAAGATCTCATCAAGTTGCTTGATGGTGTGGCCACTCAGTTGCAGCGGGGTAAGTACCCAGCTGATGTGATGGCGCAAAAAACTGCCGCAGTGTTGCGTGCAGTTGCTAACGACCTCGACATTTAATTTGTGTCATGGCGTGCTGATCGCCTGGAAAAATTCAACCGCAGTCCACATCGCAAGAGCGAGTAGTACCAAGCCTGAAGCAATGCGAACGCGCGATAACGGAATACGGGCTTGTAGCCACCGTCCAAGAACAACAGCGATTCCAGCCACGGTGATGAGTCCGAGCCAAGCACCCACAAACACAGTGAATGGCTGACCAGTTTTAGCGGCTTGCGCAGCAGCGAAAATTTGTGTGAGGTCACCCCATTCGGCAGCGAAGATCACCAAAAAACTTGTGACGATGGTGCGGCGAACTGAATCAGTTGCCGTCGCTGTTCCAACTTTGGCAAGCACTTCTGATTCTTCCTCTGCTTCATCTGCGGCTTCTTCTGCGCGAGATTTAAGCCCGCTACGAATCAAAATAAACGAGCCCGCCAGGAAGAATAGTGCGGTCACTGCCAGTACGGGTTCTTGTGGGAGCAATGCAATAAAGCCACCTGCAGCAACAGCAATAACGCATTGAATGAAGAACGCGGCACTTACACCGATCCATACGTAGAGATGTCTGAATCGTGTGGCAAGAACTAACGAAGCTATGAAACTTTTGTCAGGAAGTTCAGCGAGAAAAATGACGAAGAAGGTTGTTGCTGCAATTCCAAGATCGAATGTGAGGTTCAAGGCGAGCAGCTAGTTCGTCAACTTAAACAACCACAAGCCGCGCATTTGATTGTTGCTGATTGAAGCAACAGCAAGCGGAGTGCCTTCTGCGTTCAAAGTCGTCCCCGCGGGAACTGTGAAGCGGTAGTACGACTCAGTGATTGGCGATTGTCTCAGCGGCTGACCATTGAAGAAAGCAGTCCAACCCTCTTTTGCTCCCGATTGATCAACGCTGATGCCAACGGTGAAATCCCAGCACAACGCTTCTTTATTTACGCCGTGAGTACCCCTGACAACAGACCCAGCAGGTGATGGCTTGGTGAAGCCGGTCGGGGCAAGAGCATCAAAATCAAGGGCAGCGATTGGGCCAATTTGACGAATCTTCACGACGGCCAGCCTACGGGATTCGCGGTGTTTTGCCCCCGGGGGTTCAGGGCTAGCGCTCGGTGCGACAATCGGGTTGTGACTGACATCGACACCAAAGTGGCCATCGTGAGCGATCCGCTATTGCTGGATGCTCAGGAACTTACTCAGGTGGCTCTTGTCGAAGAAGTAGGGCAAGAGTTTGTTGGTGATTTTGTGGGCTCGGCCATGGATGCTGATCACATTGCTACCCATCTGTATACCTGCCTCAATCCGGCCTACCTCGGCTGGAACTGGGCGGTCCTGGTGGTTCGAGCAGCAGGCACTGACACCATCACCGTGAATGACGTGGTGCTGATGCCTGGTGAGCAGGCACTTGTTGCCCCCGCATGGGTGCCGTGGAGTGAGCGGGTACAAGCGGGCGACCTTGGTGTGGGAGACATCCTGCCGACGCCAGCTGATGACCAGCGCCTCGTTGCCGGGCTTACAGGCGAAGATGAACTTGAAGGCGTAGCGTCCCTGACCCCACTGACCCCTGGCCAATGGGAACTGGGACTGGGCCGAGCTCGCGTGCTTTCGCCCTTGGGGCGCGAAGCTGCAGCGCATCGCTGGCTCGGGGGCGACACCGGCCCACAAACAGCGATGGCTCGCAATGCAGCGCATGACTGCTCAACTTGTGGGTTCTTGGTAACCGTGGGTGGGGTTGTCGGACAGGCGTTCGGAATTTGTGCCAATGAATTAGGTGCTGCCGATGGTCGAGTAGTCAGTTTGGACTTTGGCTGTGGTGCGCATTCAGAAGTTCTAGTTGAGCCACCTGTGGAACATGCAGAAGGATCATTGCCAGATGAAGTTGGGGATTTAGGTCATTCCTAAAGAGTAGGGGTGAGTGTTATTCACTCCGTGTTAGCGCCCGCGTGCTTTGCGTCGAAGAAACGCTAATCCAAGAACGCCGCTGGCGATTCCGATACCTGACATCAAAATCCACTGCTGAACATTTCCGTCATTTACCGTGGAGACAACTGTGCCAATAATCCCTGCAATAACCCAGGCATAGGTGCCAACGCGTACTGCAATTTGCGCAGATGCCACAGAGCCAGGCTCTGCTCGATACGCACCTGTACGACTCATACGGCTACCTTTTCTAATGTCCAACTATTGCCACTGTTCACACGCTAGTGTCCGTCCATTCATCAACCCCAATCTGGAGGGTGCATGTCGCTCACTACTGAACCAAAATCTGGCTTTGACAAGTATTTTGAAATGTCCGCTCGCGGATCCAATTACAGTCGTGAAATCCGGGGTGGCTTTGTCACCTTCTTTACGATGGCCTACATCGTGGTACTCAATCCACTGATTATCGGCACAGCCAAAGACGTTAACGGCCAGTTCATTGGTGAAAACACTGACGTGATTCAGTCGATCACGATGGTTACCGCGGCGACTGCTCTGATTGCCGGACTGATGACCATCTTGATGGGTGCCATTGGTCGATTCCCTATGGCAGTTGCGGCGGGTCTAGGACTCAACGGCTTTGTTGCCTTCACTCTTGCCCCTCAGATGACTTGGGCCGATGCCATGGGTCTTGTGGTGCTTGAAGGTCTAGTAATTCTGCTCCTCGTACTTACGGGCTTCCGCTCAGCAGTGTTCAAGGCGGTGCCTGAGCAGTTGAAGTACGCAATTGGTGTAGGTATCGGCCTGTTCATCACCATTATTGGTCTGGTCGACTCGGGCATCGTTCGCTCCGGTGTGCCACTTATTTCGTTCGGATTCTTCGGTGAGCTTCAGGGTTGGCCAATCCTGACCTTCGTGATCGGTTTGGTCATCACCATCATCTTGTTGGTGCGCAAGGTCAAGGGTGCAATTTTAATTTCAATCCTGGCTACCACAGTGGTTGCAATCATTATCGAGGCGATTGCTGGAGTTGGTGCAAAGTCAGCCGACAACCCGCTGGGCTGGGGTCTGAATGTTCCAAAGCTTCCTGAGTCTGTCACTTCAACCCCTGACCTAGGGCTTCTTGGCCAGTTCAACCTGTTCGGCAGCTTTGAGTCAATCGGTGTAATCGCAGCAATCTTGGCGATCTTCTCGCTCATGCTCTCTGACTTCTTCGACACGATGGGAACGGCTTTTGGCCTTGCAACCGAAGCTGATCTGCTTGATAAAGAAGGAAACATTCCTCACTTCGAAAGCATCCTGGTTGTCGACTCCCTTGCAGCAGTTGCCGGTGGTGTTGGTTCGGTTTCGAGCAACACTTCCTACATCGAGTCAGCATCGGGCATCGGTGAAGGCGCACGCACAGGTATCGCATCACTGGTTACCGGCCTGCTCTTCCTGATTGCGATGTTCTTCTCACCACTGGTCACAGTGATTCCTTACGAGGCTGCCACCCCAGCTCTGGTAATCGTTGGTTTCTTGATGATGACGCAGATTCGTCACATTGACTTCACCGATTACTCGATCGGCATCCCAGCCTTCTTGACGATCGCATTGATGCCATTCACCTACTCAATCACCAACGGCATTGGCGCTGGTTTTGTGAGCTGGGTCATCATCAAGATTGCAACTGGCAAAATCAAGGAAATCAACTGGTTGATGTGGGTGATTTCGATTGCCTTCATTGTGTACTTCGCAATCAACCCAATCGAGCAGCTGCTTGGCGTAGCCGGATAGCAAAGCTTTAAGGTCGGGTCATGAGTCCTAAAGCCCGCCGCATCATCACCCTCGTGGTGCTCGCATCGCTTATTGCGGTGGTGGTAGTGGCGGCGCTCGCAGGATCATGACCCGACTTTTTTCATTTGCACTTTTGTCTCTGGCTATTCTGTTTGGGATAGCGCCAGCATCGGCAACTGTTCCTCCGTGGAAAGTGCAGTGCACCTTCAATGATCCCCGCTTTGACGAAATCAGCGGGATCACCCGATCACAGATGTTCCCGAGCACGTTGTATGTACACAATGATTCATCCGGAGGCCCACGGATCTATGCCGTTGATGAGAACTCTTGCACCACCAAAGCAACGTTCACAATTCGTGGAGCAAAGGCACGAGACTACGAAGCGATCGCATCGGGAAGAGACGCGAAAGGTCGCCCGGTGCTTTGGCTTGGAGATCTGGGTGACAATAAAGATTCCTGGCCTTATGTGGAAGTACTCAAAATCCGTGAACCCAAAACATTGATCTCACAATCTGTGAACGCGACGGTACATCGAGTGAAGTATCCAGATATTCCACATAACGCAGAAACGTTGCTTGCGAGTCCCACATCGCCTCAGTTATGGATCGTGACCAAACAACTTGCACATGGCAGTTTGTATTCGCTCCCGCAGCCTTTGAAAAAAACAAATCTCGCAATGAAGCTACGCACTGAGGGTGGATTGATCACAGACGGAGCTATATCGCCACTTGGTGATCGGTATGTTTTGCGCACATATTTCGATGCGACTCTCTACAGCGGACTGCCAGCAGGTAAGGAACTAAAAACCTTTGATCTGCCTGGGCAACTGCAAGGTGAAGCAATTACCTGGACCGCAGACGGCAAGTCGTTACTGATAGCTAGTGAGCGCGATCATCGACTGTTGCGAGTTGCGATTCCTTAAAGAGTTGTTACGAGTGGCCGGACTGGACGCACCAGCAAGATCACAAGTGCTAGTCCAAGAAACACTGGAACCATCAAGAACGCCGTGTGGAAACCGACATGATCGGCAAGCACACCGAGTGCGATAGGCGCTGATGCCACGGCGATACTGCCCGCAACAAGTGCCAGCGCAGATGCGCGGTCGGTCAAACCATTTGACACCTGCATAGTACGTGCGATGCCCAGCGGCGCCTGCACACTTAAACCGAGGCCACCCAGAGCTAATCCAAGAAGTACTGCTGGCCACCAGGTGAAGGTCCAAGCGAGTGCAAAGGCAAGAAGTGCCAGGACAACAGAAATACGCAGCAGGAAGTCTGCTGGGTGACGTTCAGCTAAACGGGCACCAATGAGACGCCCGACGAGCATGCCACCAGTGATCGCGCCAATTGATGCAGCTGCTGCACCTGCTGCAAAACCACAACGCTCACGTAACAAGTCAGCGCTCCAGAAGGTCATCGAGAATTCAGTTGCAAGGAAACACATGAACAGACCCAAACTCCAGTAGACCTCGCGAGGCATTTTGTCCTGGCGTTCATGTGTGAGTTCTTCTGCATCGGTGCGATATCCGGATAAGTCACGACCTCGGGCAAATTCGACGATGACGAGGGCAATAACAGCAACCCAGACGCCGGCACGCCAACCAAAAAATGTCGCAGTCGTGACGCCAACAACAAGTGGCCCGGCAAGGCCCATGAAGGCAGCAACAGCATTAGCCTCTAAGAGTGAACTTGGGCCGGCTTCGCCTTGATGGTCCATCAAGAACGCATTGAGCCCAGAAGTGAAAAAGGATCCGCAGAGTGCGGCAACAAAGGCTCCTGCCAGAGTCACGGGAAATGACCCATTTGGCGTGGTGTAAATCAGAATGCCGATGATCGCACCGATGCCACCTACCCGCATCACGATGCCACGACCCCATTTCAACAGGGCTTTACCGGCAAGAAGGGAACCTACGAGACTTCCTGTTGCAAGAAAGGTTCCATGCAAGGCAGCAATTGATCGAGTCGTTCCTTGCTCGTCACGCAGCAACGCCTGGGTGGCACCAAATGCGTAAATGAACCACGCAAAGAAGCCACCCTGCAGGTAGCAAATCCATGTCGAGCGATCGCGTACCGGACGAGCAGGAGCCAGCGTCACGAAAGCTGCGTGATGACGTAATCAATGCAGCGAGTTAATGCGCGAACATCATCAGGCTCAACCGATGGGAACACCGCAATGCGAAGCTGATTGCGACCGAGCTTGCGATATGGATCCGTGTCAACAACACCATTTGCGCGAAGAGCCTTACAAATTAAAGTGGCATCAATTGAGTCATCGATATCGATAGTTGCTACAACACCCGAACGTTTTGCTGGATCGGTAACAAATGGAGTTGCAAGTGGATTAGCTTCTGCCCAGTCGTAAAGCACGCCTGATGATTCAGCGGTACGGCCTGCAGCCCACTTCAAACCACCATTGCCGTTAAACCAGTCAACCTGCTCAGCCATCATCAAGATTGTTGAAAGTGCAGGAGTGTTGTACGTCTGATCCTGTACTGAGTTGTCGATAGCGGTTTGCAGGTCAAGGAATGGAGCAATCCAGCGATGAGTTGCTTTGATCTCAGCAACGCGAGCAATTGCTGCTGGAGACATGAGTGCAAACCACAAACCACCATCTGAACCGAAGCTCTTCTGTGGAGCGAAGTAATAGGTGTCGAATTCCTTGGCGTCAACCATCAGGCCACCAGCAGCAGAAGTCGCATCGATGATCATCAACGCATCAGCGTCAGCGCCAGTAACACGCTTTGGGGTGACGGCGACGCCAGTTGAGGTTTCGTTATGAGGTGAGCAGTACGCGTCAACTCCGGCTTCTGCAACAAAAGCTGGGGCATCACCTGGCTCTGACTTGCGGATGGTTGGCTCGCCTAAGAACGGTGCATCCTTGACTCCGCTGGCGAATTTGGCACCGAATTCACCAAACGAGAGGAACTGCGCGCGATCGCGGATCAATCCGAACGCCGCTGCATCCCAGAACGCCGTTGAACCGCCGTTGCCGAGCACCACTTCATAGCCCTCAGGCAGGGAAAACAGGTCTGACAGACCTGAGCGAAGGCGACCAACCTGTGACTTCACCGTCTTTTGGCGGTGGCTGGTACCCAAATAGCTCTGCCATACCGCAGAAAGAGCATCTACTTGCTCCTTACGTACCTTTGATGGGCCCGCACCAAAGCGGCCATCAGCTGGAAGTAGGTCAGTAGGAATCTGGATGTTGTCAGACACAGAACACTCCGTTTGCTCATTGCGAGGCGCTCCCGTGGTGGGATGCAGGTATGAGTCTAGAGAACCCTGAAAAAGCGCCAACTCGGCTAGCGGATCTGCGGGTCCACTATGACCAGGGTCACCTCGACCTTGAGGACTTACCGGCAGACCCGCTCTTGGCCTTTCAGGGCTGGCTCGAGGCTGCAGTGTCGGCACAACTACCAGAACCCAATGCGATGGTGCTCGCCACTGCTGATCAAGACGGCCAACCAAGTAGCCGAACAGTGTTACTCAAGAACGCTGATGAGCGAGGACTTATTTTTTACACCAACCTGCAATCTCGTAAGAGCCGGGAAATCTGGGAAAACCCGCGTGCATCTGTGGTCTTCCCCTGGTTTGCGATGCATCGTCAGATCAGTGTGGTGGGAGCGGTCGCACCAATAGATCGAGCAGAAGCCCAGGAGTACTTCAGTTCTCGTCCACGTGATTCACAGCTCGGCGCCTGGGTCAGTGAACAATCAACGGTGATTGCAGACCGAAGCATTTTGGATGCGCGTTTCAAGGAGCTGTCCCGGAGATATCCTGACGCAATTCCAATGCCTGACTACTGGGGCGGTTGGTTAGTCGTTCCCAGCACTATTGAGTTTTGGCAAGGACGACCATCACGACTTCACGATCGGTTGCGATTCCATCGCACGATAAATGATGGAAAATTTAATGATCCCAATTCTTGGGCGGTTGAACGTCTTTCTCCGTGATTGATCAACGACCTAAATAGTTGCGCGCAAGCATCGTGATCAATTGATCCACACTCATGCCGCGCTTCTCAGCTTCAGTTTTGAGTGCCTTGCGAATCGACTTAGGTACTTCAAGGTTGAGTTCAACAAGTTTGTCACGCTTGGGTCCAAGTAGCGCATCAGATGTTGCACCAGTGCTCAGCGGCGCGCGCTCTTCATGGTCGCGAGGTAACGTTGGGTGCCACACTGCATCAGTTGCTTTGCTCAGCGCAGGGCGAGGAGTGGGATCGAAGGCAGGCTTTTCATTACTCATCGCGGGACCTCCGTGGAAAAACGAATTGGCATGATTTCGCCGTAGAGCGTGTCAAAAATCTTTGCAAGCTCGATACCTGCAGGAGATTCCCAAGCGTGGATCGGCATCCCCGCAGCTTCTGCTTGTTGAATGGCATTGCGCTCAGGAACAAGTGTTTGACTTACAAGAGTTCCATAACTTGTGCGGAGCTCTTCGATGCGTTGGCGTTGTTCGGCAACGGATGGACGAGCCTTATTAATGATGATTGCGTCAGCTTTCATCAATGGGTTTGTTGAACTACGAATAACTTCGACTGCCTCGAGTGCTTGTTCAGCGCCACGCAAAGCAAAAAATCCAGGTTCAGTAACGATAAGTGCGCCATCACTTGCGCTGAGTGCATTGCGGGTGAGTTCACCGAGCGAAGGCGGGCAATCAATGAGCACGCAGTCGTATGAGCGAGGCAAACTCGCAAGAGCAGCGCGAAGTCGAAGTGAGGAATGTCGACCTTCCACCGTGTTGCGATGTTCAAGGGATCGTTCAGCAGCGAGCGCATGGACGGATTCTCCCCACGGCGACACCTGAAGCGCATCTGCAGCAATACCTGGGCGAGCATCCGCTAGAACGTCGTTCACAGTAAAGGTGGGCGCATCAATGCGTAACCCCATGGTGGCATTTGCTTGCGGGTCCAGATCGATCACCAGAACTCGATGGCCTCGATTCCATGCCGCGCTGGCTAGACCTAAGGTCACTGAGGTCTTGCCGACTCCGCCTTTCATGGAAACAACGGAGAAGGTCGGCATAAGTAGTAATCGTAGGGGTTGAGTTCTTAGCGGATCTCTTCGTAGGCGGCTAAGGCAACGAGCCTCTCAGTAGCGTGATCAACGATGCGTTCTGGATAACCATGGGCGTAACCGTCAGGTTGATCCCACGGCTCGTGGGCACTGGCTCCTGCAAGGTGGCGCAACTCGGGCAGGTACCTGCGTACATACTCCCCGTCTGGATCGAACTTGAGGCCTTGTGACATCGGGTTGAAGACACGATAAAACGGTGAAGCATCCGTACCGCAACCCGCGGTCCACTGCCAACCATGAACATTGCTGGCCAAATCGCCATCGCGTAAGTAATACATGAACTCTGCGGCACCACGCTGCCATTGGATGTGGAGATCCTTGATGAGGAAGCTGGCAACCACCATACGAACGCGATTATGAATCCAACCTTCAGCGCGTAGTTGGCGCATACCTGCGTCGACGAGTGGAAAACCTGTTTGGCCTAATGACCATGCTTGGAAGGCGCGATCTGCATCCGGACCACTTGCCCAATCCATGTTGTCATACTTTTCATTAAGTGAAGTCGACACAGATGTCGGGGCTTGGAATAACACATCGGCATAAAACTCACGCCAACATAATTCTTTCCGGAAAACCTCATCTTCTTCTTGCAATTCCGCAAGCAGTGAACGCGGATGAATTTCACCCCAACGCAAGTGATGGCTGAGTTTGCTTGTGGTGTTGAGATCAGGTCGGTCTCGTTCAGTTGAATATCTCGTCAGGTTGGTTTCCCGGTAGTCCATCCATTGGGCCCAGGCGGCTTGTTCGCCAGCTAATGGGAGCGTGATGTCAGAAAGCGTTGGTGCAATTGGTCTTCCTTCACATTCCATTGGCATGAGCCATTGAATATCTGCAGGGATATCAGATGCAGGCGCACGCCAACCGTGTGTCATCCACGCTCGATAAAACGGTGTAAACACTCGATATGAAGTTCCATCGCCTTTGGTAACCCGGCCCGGTGCAACTGCATATGCAGAACCGGTGCGAACGAGTGGAGTCTTTCCAAGGGAGTGTTCAACCGCAAGATCGCGGCGCATTCCGTAAGGCGCGAAATCAGCTGCTATGTGCACGCTCGTTGCACCCGCGGCTTGAACCACCTCGGGAAGGATTGCTGCCGGATCACCATGTCGAATCAACAGTGATCGATTCATGCTGGAACCTAATGCATCCAAGGAAGCAACCAAATAATTTTGACGAACAGGTCCGGCCTTTTCCCAGAGAACGGGATCCACAACAAAGAGCGGAACCACATTCCCGTCACCGTCAGCAACTGCAGCTTCGTAGGCAGCAAGTAGCGCCGGATTATCTTGGAGTCGCAGATCGCGGCGAAACCACATCACAGTCGGCACGGGATAAGAGTATTGGTCCTAGCTGGAAAGATTTTCTGCAAAACTGGTCACATGATTAGCGCAGCCTTTTTCGGGGCCCTTTCGTCAGTCACGCTGATCCTCGGCGCACTGCTGGCCTATGTTTTTAAGCCTGACCCAAAACTGACCGCCATCGTGATGGCATTGGGAAGCGGTCTGCTGATCGGATCAGTGGCATACGACCTCGTAGCTGATGCGCAGTCATCGATTTCGATGACAACCGTGGCGATCTCGCTCATGGCGGGTGCCATGGTTTTTGTGTTGGGCTCGCGGGCACTTGAGCGCCGGGGGAGTTCCCGAAAAAACCCGCAGCCCAATCAGGATGCACCGAGTAATCCGATGGCGATCGTGTTGGGTAGCGCCCTTGATGGCGTGCCGGAATCCTTTGTTTTGGGCTTGAGCGTGCTCAGTGGCGGCGTGAGTATGCCGCTCCTCTTGGGAATCGGTTTATCAAATATCCCTGAAGGGATGGCTGCATCTGCCGGGCTAAGGGAACGCAAATGGCCACTGCTGAAGGTTTTGCTGCTGTGGTCGGCAGTGGTGGTGACCAGCGCGGTGAGCGCAGTACTAGGCCACGAGGTGTTGGCCTCAGATGATGGCACCTGGACTGGGATCGTGCAGACCTTTGCAGCAGGTGCCTTATTGGCGATGATTTCGGACACGATGTTGCCTGAGAGCTTTGCCATTGAACGGGTTTGGACCGGCGGGCTCGTAGTGGCGGGGTTCTCCCTGTCCCTGTTGATTGCTGCAATGCTCGGAGCCTAAGGTGAGGGTTACCTCACTTAAGCACTGAAAGGAGATGGCTATGAGCGCATTGATCGACACCACCGAAATGTATTTGCGCACCATCTTCGAGCTTGAGGAAGAAGGCATTGCGCCCATGAGGGCGCGTATCACTGAGCGATTGCATCAAAGTGGACCAACGGTGTCCCAGACTGTTGCTCGAATGGAACGTGACGGTCTCGTTGTGGTCACATCTGATCGCCAGTTGGAATTTACAACAGCCGGTCGCGAGGCGGCCATTAGCGTGATGCGCAAACATCGGTTAGCGGAGTGTCTGCTCGTCAATGTGCTTGGTTTGCCCTGGGAAGACGTACACGCAGAAGCCTGTCGCTGGGAGCATGTGATTAGCGAGCCAGTTGAACTTCGGTTGCTGGAAATCTTGGGCCACCCAACAGAATCGCCTTATGGCAATCCGATCCCTGGTTTGGACGCACTCAATCCCGAAGGTGATTCTGCTACCGAAATCGCAATGCGGCCACTGACTGAAGTAGTGGGACAAGAAACATCCCGAGTCATTGTTCGCCGCATTGCTGAACCCATTCAAGAAAATGCCACAACCATGGTGCAGCTGCGTCGGGTAGGTGCCACTCCTGGTTCAGCGGTGATAGTTCAGCGAACCGTTGGGGGAATCAGCATTGGCAGTGCGGGGGAATACACCGAACTCAGTGATGAATTGGCACAACACCTTCTAGTTCAGGCACCTGAATAGACGGAACTACAACACGTCGAGTTGCATTCGATACGGCATTGCGGACTTGTAGCCATCGCCGAGCTTTACCCCCAACATTTGATGCAGTTGAATTGTGTTGAGATCAAAACCCATGCGCGAGGCAGCCATATATAACCGCCAAACTCGTGCGGTTCCTTCGCCGGCCTCAGTCACGGCCTCATCCCAATGTGATTCCAAGTTTTCACACCAGTGCTTCAGCGTTAATGCATAGTGTTCGCGCAGGTTTTCTTGATGGCGAATTTCAAATCCTGCAGCATTCATTGTGCTCATGATGTGGCCTGGACCTGAGAGCTCGCCATCTGGAAATACGTAGCGATTGATGAAGGAATCGTTGTAGTGAGTGGGTTCTTCGTCATTTGGCCGAGTGATCGTGTGATTCAACAGCCGGCCTTCGGGCTTGAGCTTTTCATAGAGAAAAGAAAAATACGAAGGGTAATTGGCTCGTCCAATGTGTTCGGTTAACCCAATGGACGACACTGCATCGAAATTTGCTTCGGGCAAATCACGGTAGTCACTGAAACGCACCTCGGCCCGGTCACCGATCCCGTCACGTGCAATTGCTGCTTGAGCATAAGCGGCCTGTTGCTCCGAAAGTGTGACACCAATTGCGGTGACGCCGTAGTTTTTCACTGCATGGCGAACCATGCCACCCCAGCCACAACCAACATCGAGAAGTTTCATTCCTGGTTTCAGTCCAAGCTTGCGGCATACAAGATCAAACTTTGTTTCCTGCGCAACTTCTAATGAAGCATGCTCATTTGGAAACACAGCGCAGGTGTATGCCATTGATGGCCCAAGCACCCAGCTGTAAAAAAGATTCGATACGTCATAGTGATGCTGAATTGCATCAGCATCGCGATTCTTTGAATGGCGGCGGCCTGAAAGTCGACGCTCCTGTGGCGGTGGAGTTGGTCGGGAAAATACATATGGGAGCAAACTCTTTGCGAGTTTTGCTTTTTCCCTTAAACCGATATGCGAAGTGTCGATAGGCCATAGCCGAGAGAGGGCAACGTATGGGTCGCCGATGATTTCGAGATCGCCACTGACGTATGCGCGTGCAAGGCCAAGTTGGGATGGTGCAGTTGCGATGTATTGCGCACCGCGTGGACTACGGAGTTCAAGAGCGACTTCCGCATCGTTTGGTCCGGCCGTTGAACCGTCAAAGGCTCGAAAGGCAACACCGCGATCTTCAGGAACGACAAATGCAAATATGTCTGCAAGTTTCATCGCTGTTCAACCACCTTTTCGTACAGTCCCAATAATCGGCCTTGCGGGTCGTATCGATTTTTGAGGGCCTGATATTCCGAACCCCCATAAATCGACCAAAATGTTTCGCGATCGTAGAAAGCCGTGGAGTACAACGACTTTCGACCCTCTAATCGTGTCACTTCCTGTTCAATTTTGCGATTAAAAAATCCAGAATTTTTGTCTATTCCCACAGGCATGGCCACACTCGACCAAAAACCAACGTTGACATACATCTGCTGTGGATCGAATTCGTATAAAGGCCACCGCACCTGTGGATCACGCTGTTTCATTGGGCAGATCCAGATGGGTTCAATGCCAATCTGGTGATGAAAGAATTCAAGAAATGCC
>WLOE01000041.1 GCA_009699465.1 Actinomycetota bacterium
ATCGTGAATGCACGGCAGGTCTAGTGACCGGCCGTCCTATCGCCGTGGCTCGGAAACGAGAACTGCTTGCAAGGCGTCGAATTCTTCTACGCACTTACCTGAACCAAGTGCCACGCAATCCAATGGACGGTCAGCAATCAAGATTGGCATGCCAGTTTCGTGACGCAAACGCTCATCGAGCCCACGCAGTAACGCACCGCCACCGGTCAGCACGATGCCACGGTCCATGATGTCGCCAGAAAGCTCAGGTGGCGTGCGGTCAAGGGTTGCTTTTACTGCGGCAACGATGGCATTAACTGGCTCGTCAATGGCACGGCGGATTTCTTCAGCTGAAACAACGATGGTGCGAGGCAAACCAGTAACCAAATCTCGGCCACGGATTTCTGCATGTGGTTCATCTGGCATTGGGAATGCAGAGCCGATCGCAACCTTGATTTCTTCAGCTGTGCGCTCACCAAGCATCAACGAGTACTCGCGTTTGACGTAGTTGATGATTGCGTTGTCGAGTTCGTCTCCACCCACACGCACGGACAAACTTGTGACAATGCCACCCAGTGAAATCACTGCGACTTCGGAAGTGCCGCCACCGATATCAACAACCATGTTGCCTGTTGGTTCATGCACTGGAAGTCCGGCGCCAATTGCGGCTGCCATCGGCTCTTCAATGATGAATACCTTGCGAGCTCCGGCTGCGTACCCAGCATCCTTGACTGCGCGCTGCTCGACCCCGGTGATGCCAGATGGCACACAAATGATCAGGCGCGGCTTAGCCAGATGACGACGGCGATGCACTTTTTGAATGAAGTAGCGCAGCATGCGCTCGGTCGTATCAAAGTCTGCAATGACGCCATCTTTCAATGGACGAATGGCAACGATGTTGCCTGGGGTACGACCAATCATGCGCTTTGCTTCAGAGCCAACCGCAAGAATGCCGCCGGTGTGATTATTGATCGCCACGACGGAAGGCTCATTGAGCACAATTCCGCGCCCGCGCACATAGACCAAGGTATTGGCCGTGCCCAGATCGACGGCCATATCGCGGCCGACGAACGAAGACGAAGCTGAAGCCATGGGGAAGTGGCCCTTTCCAAAGTGGTCGAGTGCCTATCTTACGGGCAACCAGCGCTTAGACCGAACCCTCAATTCGGGCAGCCCGGTCAATTTCGAGTTCGCGAAGGCGGGTTTCTAGGCGATCAGCGACCTCTGGCGAAGCCTCCAAAGCGTAAGCAGACGTCACCACAGCTCCAAGATCTGCCCGGTAATCGTGACCAAGACTCTTGAAATCCCCTGGTTTCACGTCGGTGGCATACAGGACATCCACGAGAACCTGCGCCCAGGTCACCAGTGGCTTCCAAGTCATCTCTTCGGGGATATTGCGGCCGCGAGGCTTACCTGGCGTGAGCCAAAACGGGCAGTCGTTGAGCAATTCCGGGCGGAAGCGCACAACTGGATCACCATCATGCTCGAGGAACCATACTCGTGGGCGATTTGTGAGGTCTGATGGTATTTGCGACGGATTATCGACGGTGACAGATGAATCTGCGCATCGTGCATGAAATTCGTCAGCCACTTTGCCCCCAGGTGTTCCCACCCAAAGTGCTTGAGCGATGCCATACGCATCAAGGTCAACCAGGCCTGCCGGAACGGCAGCCTCTTGCACCTTGGCACCCAGACTTTCGCCGTACAGCAACAGCCGAGGTTTCGTTGGCCGATCACGCAGTTCAGCGACAATCGCATCAAGGAGCTCACGCTGAGTTTGCGAGGCAATCGCGACCTTGCCAAGGGACAAGAACGACGGCAACAGTCCGTACCCAATGGCTACCGAAGCAGCATCGCCATGAGTCAAGATTTCCAATACGTCAACAGGTGTGCTGTTGGCATAGCCCGAACCAGCAGGGGCTTGAATCAACAGATTGGCCCGATCAAAAGCACCAGTGCGATGAAGTTCTTCCATCGCAAGCTGCACGCGTTCAGCAACGGTGGGCGCCGAATCCACACCGATGAACACTCGAACCGGTTCAATCACACGACTCTTGCCTGTCACAAACTCAACATCGTCAGCAGTTGTCACGGTGCCAACAAAGCGCGCACCTTCGCGTCCGAGAGTCTGGTGTGGGATTGGTGATGCCACTGAACCGGTAACAAGCGGATCAGCAGGCGCATCCGCAAAACCTGGATCCAGCGCACGACTCTTTTCTGCCAATCCAGCAAAAACATTGCCAGCAGCAAACTTTCCAGCAAAGCCTGCAACAGCAAAAATCCCTGCAGTCGCAACAACTGTTGCGGGTACTCGCTGTGGCCGGCGAGCTGCAGCAATGAGCGCATCAATCGCTACGCCAGTAATAGTGCCTGTTAATCCACCAAGCACACCTGGGAAAGCATCACGCACTTTGGTTGGCCATGGCACGAGAGTTTTCCCGCGAGCCTTGGCACCAACAACCCCTCCGAGCGCTGTACCTACACCGATACCAAGTACAGAGGGACGCATGATTTACAGACCTGGGAAGAAGAGTGCAATTTCACGCGCTGCGGACTCAGGTGAATCTGAACCATGTGTCACGTTCTCTTGCATTTCGGTGGCGAGATCTCCGCGAATAGTTCCTGGATTAGCAGCTGCTGGGTTTGTTGCACCCATCATGTTGCGCCACTGAACAATTGCGGCTTCACCTTCGATGACTGCAGCAACAAGTGGGCCCCCAGTGATGAAATCAACCAGGCTCTTAAAGAACGGCTTATCTGCGTGCTCGCCGTAGTGAGCTTCTGCAATTTCCTTTGGCAGGGTGCGCAGTTCGAGTGCAACGATCTTGAACCCCTTGCGCTCAATACGAGCCAGAACTTCACCGACAAGACCGCGGGCGACGCCATCAGGCTTCACTAACACCAGGGTGCGCTCAGACATGTTGCTCCTTTGAAGAAATTGTTGAACCCACAGCCTACCGGTGGTTATTGAGCAGTGCGCTCGGCCTTCAGCGCGTCAATACGGCTGCCTTGATGAATAGCCACATACCAAAGCACAACGAAAATCGCACCCATCACGAACATGAGGGGCACCAAGAAGCCCAGTGCCAATACAGGAATCTGGAGCAACCACCCAAAGGTGATGCCCCACGTGCGACGCAGGGTCCCCACTGCCAAAAACAAGATGACCATCAAGGACAGACCAAGACTGAAGATCAACCCAGTGTTGCTGTGATCGCCATTGGTTCCAGCGACAACAACTCCAAGGAAGACCACGATCGCTTCAAGACTCAAGGTTGCAGAACAAAGGACTTTCACTGTGGATGCCGCCTTCCCTGTTGCATCATCTGCTTTGCTTCGCCAACAAGCACGATCGATCCCGTGACAAGCACTCCGCCTCCGCCGTACACCGCGTCAGCCTCTGCAAGCGTTACCGCTCGATCAAGTGCATCGGAGAGGTTCTCGGCAATTTGCACACGATCTTCACCGAAAACCTCATTGGCTACTAAGGCCAGCGCTTCTGCAGACATAGCTCGCGGTGAAATTGGTTGCGTGATGATGACCGTCGAAAGAATCGGTTCTAGCGGTATTAAGAATTGCAATGGGTCTTTATCTTCGAGGACGCCGATGATGCCAATCAGTGTCGCAAACTCGAATGAATCTTCAAGCGCGTGAGCAAGAGCAACTGCGCCCGCTGGGTTGTGGGCAGCATCAACCACAACTGTTGGCGTGCGACGAACAATTTCCAAACGACCTGGTGAAGTTGCTTGATCAAGCCCTGCACGGATTACATCGTCATCAACGGGTGGCTTACCTGCACCCATGAACGCTTCCACTGCACACAACGCAACGGCAGCATTGCGAGCCTGATGCTCACCAAACATCGGCACAAATACCTGATCAATTTGGCCACCTATGCCTTGCAAGCTGAGCATTTGACCGCCAACTGCGATCTGACGATCTACCACTCCAAAGTCAATGCCTTCACGGAAAGCAATCGCACCCACTTCTGCAACACGTGCAGTGAGTACGGCAGCGGCCTCTTCATCTTGACCAGCGAAAACCGCATATGAATCCGGCTTGATGATTCCTGCTTTTTCGGTCGCGATTTCTTCGATGGTGTCACCCAAATAGTTTTGGTGATCAAGCGCAATCGGGGTAATGACGGCAACTTGGCCGTGCGCAACATTGGTGGCATCCCATGACCCACCCATGCCTACTTCAATGATGGCGACATCAACAGGTGCATCCGCAAACGTTGCGAACGCAAGTGCCGTCATCACTTCAAAGAATGAGAGTTGTGGGCCACCATCAGCTAACGAGTTTGAATCGACCATGTCGACATAAGGCGCTACGTCATTCCATACATGCAAGAAGCGCTCCGCATCAACTGGCTCGCCATCAAGGCAAATGCGTTCGCGGGGATCAATGAGGTGCGGTGAGGTGAACAACCCCGTGCGCAGTCCGTATGAGCGCAGCATGATCTCGATCATTCGGGCAGTTGAGGTCTTCCCGTTAGTCCCGGTTACGTGGATCACTGGATAGGCAGTTTGGGGGTCGCCCAGCAAGGTGGTCAGTGAGGCAATTCGAGAAAGTGAGGGCTCAAGTTGATTCTCCGGCCATCGGCCCAGCAGATTTCGCCAGACCTCACTTAAGGCGCTGGACTCTGCTTCACTGGAACGGCTCACGACGTAGCAGTCTATGGAGCCTTGGGCCGCTAATAAGATTGCCCACCATGACCGGCACCCGTGTACCTGAAAAGCCCACCCTCGACGGCATTGAGGATCGCTGGGCCGGGGTTTGGGATAGCCAAGGTCACTACACCTTCGATCGCAGCAAGACCCGTGATCAGGTCTTTTCCATTGATACCCCGCCACCAACCGTGAGTGGTTCGCTTCACGTAGGTCACGTCTTCTCGTACACCCATACCGACTGCATGGCTCGCTATAAGCGCATGCGTGGCTTTGAAGTGTTCTACCCAATGGGTTGGGACGACAACGGTTTGCCAACAGAGCGACGAGTACAAAACTTCTACGGTGTTCGTTGCGATCCAAGCCTTCCGTATGACCCGCACTTCACTCCCCCAGCAACACCAGATGCCAAGCAACAGATTCCCATTAGTCGTAAGAACTTCATTGAGTTGTGTGAACAACTCACTGTTGAAGATGAAGTGGTGTTCGAACACCTTTGGCGGCGACTCGGACTGTCCATCGACTGGTCGCAGACCTACCAAACCATCGGCCGAAATTCTCAGCTGGTAAGCCAGCTGGCTTTCCTTCGTAACTTAAAGCGGGGAGAGGCGTATCAGGCAGAAGCGCCAACTCTGTGGGATGTCACTTTCCGCACTGCAGTTGCTCAAGCTGAACTTGAAGATCGCGAACGCCCAGGTGCCTACCACCGCATTGGTTTCCCAACCACTGCAAACCCACAAGAGAAGGTCTTTATCGAGACCACTCGACCAGAACTTCTTGCAGCATGTGTTGCACTTGTTGCTCACCCAGATGATGAGCGCTACCAACCACTTTTTGGTACCACAGTCACGAGCCCTCTCTTTGAAGTTGAAGTGCCTGTTCTTGCTCACACCCTTGCCGATCCTGAAAAGGGTTCAGGTATTGCAATGATTTGTACGTTCGGCGACCTCACCGACGTGATCTGGTGGCGTGAACTGCAATTGCCAACCCGCCCAATCATTGGCTGGGACGGACGCATCCTCAGCGAGCTTCCTGAATGGATTGCAACCGAATCAGCTATCGCACAATACGAACACCTTGCTGGAGCAACAAGTCACACCGCAAAAGAACGCATCGTTGCTCGCTTGGCTGAAAATGGTGATCTTGTTGGCGAGCCACGTGAAATTACGCACCCCGTGAAGTTCTTTGAAAAGGGTGACAAGCCACTTGAAATTGTGACCACCCGTCAGTGGTACATCACCAACGGTGGACGAGATCCAAAGCTTCGCGCAGATCTTGTTGCACGTGGTAGTGAACTGAAGTGGCATCCCGCGCACATGAAGGTGCGGTACGAAAACTGGGTTGAAGGCTTGAACGGTGACTGGTTGATTTCTCGCCAGCGTTTCTTTGGCGTGCCAATCCCACTTTGGTACCGACTTGATGCTGAAGGCAACCCGATCTACGACGAGATCATGATGCCGGATGAATCTGATCTGCCCATCGATCCAAGTACCGATGCACCAGCGGGGTTCACCGAAGAGCAGCGCAATGCCCCTGGTGGCTTTATGGGTGATCCAGATGTAATGGATACCTGGGCCACTTCTTCACTCACACCACAAATTGCTGGTGGCTGGGAGCGCGATCCTGATCTTTGGGCCCGAGTTTCACCCATGGATGTGCGCCCTCAAGCTCACGAAATCATTCGTACGTGGTTGTTCAGCACTGTGGTTCGCAGTCACCTTGAAGACAACCGGTTGCCGTTCTTGAACGCCGCCATCTCCGGCTGGATCCTTGACCCAGACCGCAAGAAGATGAGTAAGTCCAAGGGCAATGTTGTGACTCCTATGAGCCTGCTCGACGAATACAGCGCGGATGCAGTGCGTTACTGGGCAGCATCTGGTCGCCCAGGCACTGACACTGCCTTCGATGTTGGCCAGATGAAGATTGGTCGCCGTCTTGCAATCAAAATTCTTAATGCAAGCAAGTTCGTACTGGGTTTGAACGCAACCCAAAATGATGCTGCGATCACTGAAGCTGTCGATAAGGCACTCCTTGCTCAGCTGGCTAAGACAGTTGAACAAGCCACGAATGCTTTCGAAGAATTTAATTACGCCCGCGCATTAGAGGTTGCCGAGAGCTTCTTTTGGAATTTCACTGACGATTACGTCGAACTCGTGAAGGTGCGTGCATATAGCGAGACTGATCTTGTTGGTGCTGCGTCAGCAAAGGCTGCTCTAGCAACCACACTTGATGCGTTGCTCAAACTCTTCGCGCCGTTCCTGCCATTTGTCACTGAAGAGGTATGGAGCTGGTGGCAGACGGGCACTGTGCACCGCTCCCCTTGGCCAGATGCCTCAGCTCTCGCAGCACTTGCAGGCGATGGCGACGCAGCCATGGTTGCCGATATCGCTGAAGCACTCTCACAGATTCGTAAATCAAAGTCCGATGCCAAGGTCAGCATGCGTGCTGTGATTGAGAGCGCGACCATTGCCGCTAATGGGCAGGCAGTCAATCGCCTGAAGTTGGCCGCGAAGGATCTTCAGGCGGCTGGCTCTATTGACTCGTTGAACTTCACTGATGGCGAAAACATCGAAGTCACCGTCGTATTAGCCCCTGTTGCCGGATAAAAAGTCGCCTCATAGCGATGCTGGGATGCCCCCCAGAAATCCTAGAAGAGCTACGAGGCCACTGCTGACAACGGTAGCAACGTTTTGGTGCTTCAAGACAGTCAAAGGGTGTTGCGAAGAGGCAATGCTCGATATGTCCGGACAGTGATGACCGGGCTTAACTCAACGAACTTACGCTGACTTTTCTTGACGCTCTTCTTCTCGAGGAACCAAAGTTGGGTTCGCGTTTTCGCGAACCACTTCTTCAGTGATGATGACCTTGCCAACGTCAGTGCGGCTAGGCACGTCGTACATCACGTGCAACAGCACTTCTTCAAGGATTGCGCGTAAGCCACGAGCACCGGTTCCGCGAGCAAGAGCTTGATCGGCAATCTCATCTAGGGCAGCGGGCGTGAATTCAAGCTCAACATCATCAAGATCAAAGAGCTTCATGTATTGCTTCACCAGTGCATTCTTTGGCTCACTCAGCACTGCAACAAGGGCTGCGCGATCGAGCTTATTGACTGCAGTGAACACCGGGAGTCGTCCAATGAATTCCGGAATCATGCCGAATTTCAACATGTCTTCTGGCATCACATGACTGTAAATATCAAGATCTGAGGCATCAACATCAGAACGCTCTTCGCCAAGGTGATCAAAGGTGAAACCGAGCGACTTCTTGCCTAGACGCTGTTCAATGATTTTGTCCAGGCCCGCAAAGGCGCCACCCACGATGAACAACACGTTTGTGGTGTCGATCTGGATGAACTCTTGGTGCGGATGTTTGCGGCCGCCTTGTGGTGGCACTGAAGCTGTAGTTCCTTCGATGATCTTCAGGAGAGCCTGTTGCACACCTTCGCCGGAAACGTCGCGTGTGATCGAAGGGTTTTCGCTTTTACGAGCAACCTTGTCGATTTCGTCTATGTAGATAATGCCGGTTTCGGCCTTCTTCACGTCGTAATCGGCTGCCTGAATCAACTTCAGCAAAATGTTTTCAACATCCTCGCCAACATAGCCTGCTTCGGTCAGTGCCGTGGCATCAGCGATGGCGAAGGGCACATTGAGCATGCGAGCAAGAGTTTGAGCAAGAAGGGTCTTGCCGGAACCAGTTGGACCAAGGAGCAAAATATTCGACTTAGCTAATTCAATGGCGTCGTCTTTTGCACCTTCACCAGCTTGAACACGCTTGTAGTGGTTGTAGACCGCAACCGACAGTGCCTTCTTGGCAACCTCTTGTCCGATTACGTACTGGTCAAGGAATTCAAAGATGTCGCGTGGCTTTGGAAGTTCACCAAGACCAAGTTCAATAGCCTCACTGAATTCTTCTTCAATGATCTCGTTGCAAAGGTCGATGCACTCGTCGCAGATATAGACGCCTGGACCAGCAATCAGCTTCTTTACCTGCTTCTGGCTCTTTCCACAGAAAGAACACTTGAGCAGGTCTCCGCTCTCGCCAATGCGTGCCACGCCTATGCCCTTCCAAAAGTTCGCGATCCAACCACGCTGACGCTACCTTGCTTGGGGCCTTTGTGCCGAAATAACACGCACCACGCCTCAACCCATGTGACGAGTTGTGATGATTTAGGCCTTACGTGACGCGATGACCTGATCGATCAAGCCATATTCCTTGGCATCTGCCGCGGTCAGGATCTTGTCGCGATCAATATCTTTGGCAACCTGCTCAGGAGTGCGCCCAGTGTGATGAGCAAGCAGGCCTTCCATTTCCGCACGCATGCGAAGAATTTCATTGGCCTGAATTTCGATGTCTGAGCCTTGGCCACCACCTTCGGTGTATGGCTGATGGATCAATACGCGTGCATGCGGTAGAGCAAAGCGCTTACCCGGAGTACCCGCGGCCAAGATCACGGACGCAGCCGATGCAGCCTGGCCCAAACACACGGTCTGGATCTGTGGCTTAACAAACTGCATCGTGTCGTAAATCGCGGTCATGGCGGTGTACGAACCACCAGGTGAGTTGATGTAGATCTGGATGTCACGATCTGGATCCATTGACTCTAAGCACAGCAACTGCGCCATCACATCGTCAGCGGACGCATCGTCAATTTGGACACCCAAAAAAATGATGCGCTCTTCAAAAAGCTTGGTGTACGGGTTATGCACGCGCTCACCGTTGGCATGCTTCTCGCGGAACTCAGGAAGGATGTAACGGCTTTGAGGATTGAGGTAGCTCACTTCTTTTCTCCCTTTGCACTCACACTTGCTGGTGCGTCTGCTGAAGTGCTGTACACGTGATCGATCAAGCCGTACGCCTTCGCTTCTTCTGGCATGAACCAACGATCGCGATCTGAGTCAGCCTCAATAGTTGCGAGCTCTTGACCACTGTGGTCAGCGATCAACTGCGCAAGACGCTTCTTCAGCAGCAACATCTGCTCGGCTTGAATCTTGATATCGGATGCGGTGCCACCAATCCCACCCAGTGGCTGGTGCATCATGATGCGCGTATTAGGAGTGGCGTAACGCTTGCCCTTTGCGCCAGCGCACAACAGGAACTGACCCATTGATGCAGCAAGACCCATCGAGATAGTTGCAACGTCGTTTGGAATTAACTGCATGGTGTCGTAAATGACCATGCCCGCGGTGACGGATCCGCCTGGTGAGTTGATGTACAACGTGATGTCTTTCACTGGATCTTCAGCAGCAAGCACCTGAAGTTGCTTGGCGATGCGGTTGGAGTTCTCGTCACGCACTTCGCCTTCAAGCCAGATGATGCGTTCACGAAGCAAGCGCTCATCGAGCATGTCGCCAAAGCCGGTCATGCCACCGCCACCAGCCATGAGTGGGCCGGTCGGTGCAGAAAAACTGTTACTCACGCGAACCTCCTGAAGGGAACTGTTCTGACCCTAACCCGTGAAGGGGGGCAGACCTTCCCCAGATGGCCTCGTGTTCGCCGCTAGCCAAATGAAATGAAACGTGAACTTGTGAAAACTACTCAGCTTCAGCGAAACCTTGGTTGAGTTCTGCTTCAAGGGCCTCAAGGTCCACGGCATTGCCGTCGGCATCAACAACACTGACCTGCTTCATTGCTGCAGCAAGTGCCTTGCCGCGGCGAATATCTTGGATCGCCATCGGAACTTGGTTTGCCTGCACTAATGCTTGGGCGAACTGGTCTGGGGCCATGCCGTAGCGAGGAGCATTCTGTACCAACCAAGCTGAAAGCTCGGTTTCGCCAACTGAAATCTCTTCGGCTTCAGCGATCTTGTCCAGAATGAACTGGCTCTTGAGACCAGTGCGTGCTTGCTCTTCAACCTCGGTGCGGTGTGCCTCATCGCCACCATGTCCATCGGAGAAGTGATCTTCAACTTCCGCCGCAATCACGCTTTCAGGAAGCGGAATATCAATCAACGCAAGGAGTGCTTCGTGGGTCTTTTCACGAGCTTCACCTGCCTGTTCAAGCTTCTTCATCTTTACGAGACGCTCGGCAACGTCTGCGCGAAGTTCGGCAACAGTGTCGAACTCTGAAGCCAATTGAGCGAAGTCATCATTAAGTTCTGGAAGTTCGCGTTCGCGCACTGCTTGAACCTTCACGTGCACGACGAGCTCTACGCCAGTCCAGTCACCATTTTGTGGTGTGAAGCTGAAGGTGATTTCACCATCCTTCTTAGCGCCGCGCACTGCATCGTCGAAGCCAGGAAGCATGCCGTCGGTGCCGAGTTCATAGGAAAGCGCACTCCCCACAAGATCGTCGACCGTGTCACCTTCTGGGGTTTCGCCAGCGATATCAACCAACAGCACGTCGCCGTCAACAGCCTCGCGCTCAACATCCTTCAGGGAAGCGAAACGCGTGCGAAGTGAAGTGAGCTGAGTTTCAACATCTTCATCGCTTGGAACTGCGTTCGATACTTCTACCTTGACTGCGTCAAAAGCTGGAAGATCGAACTCCGGGCGAACATCAACTTCTGCGGTGAACGAAAGAGATTCGCCATCCTTGAGGTCCGTCACATCGATTTCTGGTCGAGCAACTGGCACAACTTTGTGCTCACGAAGTGCCTCTTCGTAGTGCTGAGGAACTGCGTTATTGACCGCTTCGTCAATCACCGCACCGCGACCAACGCGCTGCTCGAGAACGCGAGCGGGAACCTTGCCCTTACGGAACCCAGGGATGCTGACCTGCTTGCCAATAGCGGCATAGGCCTCATCGAAGGCTGGCTTGAGCTCATCGAACGGAACCTCGATGGTGAGCTTGACTCGGGTAGGCGAGAGGGTCTCAACAGTGCTCTTCACAGCGTTTCACTCCTGGTTGTTGGGAATTAATAACCCCGTGCTGAAAGCACGGGGTTTTGGTCGGGGTGACAGGACTCGAACCTGCGGTCTTCTGCTCCCAAAGCAGACGCGCTAGCCACTACGCTACACCCCGGTAAATGCGGACGCCTGAGCATAGAGGACTCACGATGGATCCCCTAACGCAGGTCTGATTTCCCCATATTGCGGACGAATGATCGGCCAGGAATTGGCGTTCGTTACACTCACCTTCGACCGGCTTAGGCCAGTCACGCGGGTGTAGCTCAATGGTAGAGCCCCAGCCTTCCAAGCTGGTCATGCCGGTTCGATCCCGGTCACCCGCTCCAACCTCGTATTCCTGATGTCATGGTTGCAATTTCGCACGCATGCTGCCCCGTGGTTCACCCCGTATTTGTGCTCAATTACAATAGTTGCATGACACAACCAACTACCTCAGCCCTCGAGGGTGCGCGCGCGCTCTTTGCTGAGGCAGCCGGTGACTCATCCAGCTCACAAATTGCTGTCGGTCTGATCCAGTTGATCATGACGGCCAAGCGCGTGGGGTCGAGCTCAAACGAGCAGGCAACCGTGAGCGCAATGTTGAGCAAACTCGCCCTCGAAGGCCCCATGCGCTCAGCGGATCTGTCTGCCTACTTAGCGCTGGACCCATCCACTGTAAGTCGGCATATTTGTTCGATGGTGGATGACGCCCTCGTCACCAAGACCACCGATGAGCATGATCGTCGCGTGCAGTGGATCGCACTGACCTTTGCTGGCCGGGAACTACTTTTGGAACGCGTGCGCACCCGCACCCAAGATTTCGCTCGCGTGACCAGCACGTGGTCAGAACTTGAACGTCAATCCTTTGGCGAACTCCTTGCCAAATTTGTGAACGACTTTGATCGCACCCTGAATGAATCGGAGCACGTATGAGTGGCACGCAGCAAGGCATTGACCCCGGCCTTGCCCCAGATCCAGAAGCAGTACTTATTGCCGAAGGTGCACCTGCAGAAGATCGCATCACAGGAGCGCGACTTCGCTGGATCATGATCGCCTTGATGTTGGCAATGTTCTTGGCTGCCATCGATCAGACCATCGTTTCAGTTGCCCTCCCCCGCATCGTTAGTGATCTCAATGGTTTGACTTCACTGTCTTGGGTAGTCACGGCCTACTTGCTCGCATCAACTGCCTCAACCCCAATCTGGGGAAAGATCTCAGATCTCTACGGCCGCAAGATCATGCTGCAAATCGCGATTTCAATTTTCTTAGCAGGTTCGTTCCTCGCTGGCTTTTCGAACAGCATGGAATGGTTGATCGTTTCCCGAGGCATTCAAGGTTTAGGCGGCGGCGGCATCATGGTGCTGGCAATGGCCAGCATCGCTGATGTGATTCCACCCCGCGAACGCGGTCGCTACACCGGCTTATTCACTGCCGTGTTTGCCTTCTCAAGCGTTGCTGGACCCTTACTCGGTGGCTTCTTTGTGGAATCACTCAACTGGCGCTGGATCTTCTACATCAATATTCCACTTGGCATCGTGGCACTCTTCGTCATTTCAGCAGTGTTCAACGTTCCAACTGAACGAATGAAACACAAGATCGATTACTTAGGCGCTGCCCTCATGGTTTCCGGAGTCAGTCTGTTGCTCTTGGTTGTTGAATGGGGCGGACATAAATACCCATGGGGCTCTTCAACAATTCTGCTGATGCTCTCTACTTCCCTCATGCTGCTCGGTGCTTTTGTCTGGCGTGAATTCTTTGCATCAGAACCAATCCTGCCGATGTCATTGTTTAAGAATCCAATCTTCACAGTTTCAAGTGCGATTAGTTTCTTGGTCGGATTGGCTATGTTTGGCGCGATCATTTTCATGCCAGTCTTTTTGCAAATTGTTCAAAATGTCACGCCGACGCAAGCTGGCTTGAAGATGCTTCCCATGATGGCTGGCATGGCGAGCGCATCGTTTACAGTCGGACGATTGACTTCAAGACTTGGTCGATACAAAGTCTTTCCCATCTTTGGAACACTTGCAGCCGCAATATCAATGCTCATTTTGAGTCGCATTGCAGTTGATACGCCGTACTGGTACATCGCTCTTGGGTTGTTCATCCTCGGTTTGGGCATGGGCTCAACGATGCAAGTTCTGATGCTTGCAGTTCAAAACTCGGTGCATGTGCGCGAAGTTGGAACTGCAATCAGCGGCAGCACCTTCTTCCATTCGATCGGTGGCACCTTGGGAA
>WLOE01000042.1 GCA_009699465.1 Actinomycetota bacterium
CAGCGTCATGGCTGCGGAGAGTATGGAAGCCGCGCAAGAGCAGTTCGAACTTCGAAGGCGCGCTTGGGTACGTGCAATGTTTGGTCGTGGCCGAGCCCCACTGACTGAAGAAGATGTTGATGCAGTGCTGGCCTCGTCACAAGCCGCAATGCTCGATCAGATGTTTACTTACACCGCGCTTGGCACTGTTGATCATGTGCGAACATTTGTTGACGATTTTCAGGCGAACACCGGTGCTGATGAACTCATAACTGTGCATCAAGCGGTGTCACCACAATTTCGACTGCGCTCACTTGAACTCCTCGCGCAAGCGATGGAACTCTAATACTTAATTTCGGCTGAGTTCGTCAACGGCCTTCACTGTCGGTGCGAGAAATTCCGGTGTGCTGCCATGAATGAGGATTTCATCGGCTCCAGCATCGAGATATTCCTTAAGACGCGTAGCAACCTGCTGCGTCGTACCCACGGCAGCGGCATCGGTAAACCAATACTCCGGCACAACCTGGCTGACCTCTACTAGTTGTTCATGATTTAAAGCGCCGTCAGCTGGCCGACGTCCAAGGGCTGCGATTAGTGGATGAGCATTCACTGCGTCAATGACACCCGGATCCCAGTCATTGGCTTTGACCAGACCCAGGCCTAGTCCGGGAGCATTCAAGTAAGTAATTAAACGAGCGCGCACACGCATATCTGTTTCTTCTTGTGACATGTCTGCGGCGGCCACAACAGTTGCCACCACTCGTAGCGCATTTGGATCGCGACCTGCCTTTTCGGCACCTGCGCGAGCGATATCAACAGCATTGCGCTGTGCATCTAATGAGAGGAATGGATGCAAGATCACACCGTCGTAGTTTGCGCCCGCGAGGTCGAGTGAAATAGGCCCGATGGCGGCGAGCATGACTGGCGGAGGGGTGACTTCAGGCAGGTCATTGATTTGCAGCACGGGGAAGGTTCCAAGGGGGCCTTCATACTTCACTCGCTCGCCATTCATGAGCTGCTTGAGTACTCGCACACCATCGATCAACAGTTCATTAGTGCTAGGTGGCAAGCCCCAGGCCTTCATGAGCAATGGAACCGAACGACCCATGCCAAGAATGAAGCGCCCTTCGGAAAGAGCTTGAAGCGTAAGCGCCATTGAAGCAAGGGCTAGGGGATGGCGGGTTTGGAAGTGAGTGATTCCAACGCCGAGGTTGATCGTGGTCGTTGCTTGAGCCATGGCCCCAAGCACTGTTGCTGCATCTTTAGTTCCGAAGCGTTCAGACAACCAAATGGTGCCAAGTCCAATTTCTTCAGCGACTTTTGCTTGTTCAATAGCAAGAAGCGGGTGAATTGAACGGCCCGGGAGCGTGTAGGCACCGAGTTGGTTGTTGATCACGCTTGAGCCTCCTTGGCTGCAATTTTTGCGAGTTTTTCAGCTTGCATACCGCGCATCAAATCCTTGAAATGCGGTGAAAGTTCGGGCACTGGTTCACCTAAGTATTCAGCAAGTACTTGTGTGACCGGGTTATAGAGGTGAATTGTGGCTTCATCGGTGATAAGTCCTCTAGCGACTTGCTTGTCGCGATTGCGCAACATGACAAGTCCCATTTGCATCGCTGCCTGAACTCGACACCAATGAAGATCTTGAGCGGGGCGTCCCATGAGTTCTTCCCATCGAGTGATGAGTGTTTCCTCAATAGGTACGCCCTCCAGTGGGGCTACGCCGGTGCGGCTCCCAAAGACATATTCCATGAACATCCACCAGGCTAAATCAAGTTCGGCCGGTCCTAGGGTTGCTGCTTCCCAGTCCAGAACTGCTGCGACGGAACCGTCGAGATTAAACAGCACGTTTCCTGGGCGAGCGTCACCCCAGGAAAGCGAGTCATCGTCGCGATCGGGGATGTTGGCTTCGAGATATTGCATGCCAATTTCAAGGAGTCCGGTGTCTCGACCTTTTGCAGCCCAGTCCAAGGTCGCACGCGTCAACTCGGTGAGTTCCTGAATCGGGCGCTTGTCAGTTTTGAGTTCAGGCAGTCCTCGGATCTTTGAAATCTCGACGGCTGCTTTCAGGCAGTCATCCCAATGCTTGGCTCGCAGTTCCGGTTCCATGTCAACGAGCCAGCCCTTGAGGTGGTAACTCGGAAGGTCGCTCAGGA
This sequence comes from Actinomycetota bacterium, assembly GCA_009699465.1. Classification (GTDB taxonomy): domain Bacteria; phylum Actinomycetota; class Actinomycetes; order S36-B12; family S36-B12; genus UBA11398. The sequence continues at coordinate 2,136 of WLOE01000042.1, forward strand.
CGCGACCTTGAACGTGGCTCATGACAAAGAACGGTGAACCGATAACGCCTGGATCTTCTTCAATGCCAATCACGTGCGCGACCGGCACAGTTCCCACGGCTTCTACGGCTTGAATTACGCGTGCTTCGCGAGCCGCGGATGGGCGCAAATATAAGGAGTCGGCGCCGGGTTGAATGCGCACCACAAGCTTCTCGGACTTGTCATCCCAAGCCGCATCGAAGACCACCGTGTCATTGGAGTTGCCCGCGCCACTGCGGGCAAGGCCGGAAACTTCAACTTTTGAGGTATCAAGGCGTGGGGCTAGCCAAGTGGCAAGGCTGGCTGCAAGTTGATCGTCGCTGAGCATCCGGTCTCCGTCGATATTGAAACTGTGGTTGAGGGACGCTAGCAGTGAAAATGCTTCAGGGGTAGAGATACTTCAAATCCATAGAAACCGATTCATTTGGAAGAAATGCCTTTCTTCGCCCGGCCCCTCTTTACGTTGACACAACTCGGGGTGCGAGAGGATCCGGCTATGACGGTATTCAAGCGCGGACTACATCTAGGTTCCTATGGCCAAGTCGATGATGGAGCAGCACTGTTCGAGCGCGTGTGTGCGTCCGTTGCGCTTGCAGAGCAAGTGGGCTTCGATGCGATCTCTGTTCCTGATCACATGCATCAAAACGGAACAGGTGGTGGGCCAACCTCACCGATGTTCGAGGCATTCAGTCTGCTGAGTGCCCTTGCCATGCGCACAAGCAATGTGAAGCTTTATGCACTGGTAAGCCCAGTAACCCTCCGCAACCCTGCTTATCTCGTAAAAACCGTCACCACTCTTGATGTGATCTCAGGTGGTCGCGCAATTCTTGGATTGGGCGCTGCCTGGGACGCTGATGAGCATGCCGCTTATGGCTTTGACTTCCCAGGGGTGTCCGAGCGGATGGATCGTCTCGATGAAGCCCTCCAAATCTCTCGCACGCTGATGAACTATGAGGGCGCTACCTTTACCGGCCAGCACTATTCAATTACTGATGCCCTCAATATTCCAAAGCCAATTCACGGTTCGATTCCAATCTTGGTCGGGGGCGGTGGCGAAAAACGCACGCTGGAGATCGTTGCGAAATATGCAGATGCCTGCAATGTGTTCGGTGATGCGCAAACAGTGGCTCATAAGTTTGCGGTCTTGAAAGAGCACTGTGATCGAGTTGGTCGTGATTATTCAGACATCACGCGTACTGCATTTGTATCTCCCACGAAGGACATTGCCAAGTTCACTGCCCAGTTGGAGCAGCTAGCTGAGATTGGCACTCAAGGAGTAGTGGTGCTGGGAATGTTGGAGCCAGAAGAGATGCAGGAAGTGGGAGCAGCGCTCCTGCGTGTGTTTCCCTGACCTAGCGAAGTACTCACACTCGCTTTGCTAACGCTTCACCGAGTCGAGTTAAGCCGGCGCTCCTTCCTGTCTTAGGGAGAGCTGCTCTAATGATGAAGAGTTCATTCGAATTCATCGCTTCAGTGAGCGCCTGATCAAGTTCACGTTCAGTGCGAACCAAGCGCCCTTGTCCTACTCCAAATACGTCAGTGAGCTTTTCAGCCGCCAGAGTGGGAATATCGTTGAAGGGACCTTCGAGTAATGGTCGCTGTGTTCCGTAGCCTTCGTTATCAAGAACGATGACAATTGCAGGGATGCCGTGAAATGCACAAGCACTGAGTTCCAGGCCAGTCATCGCGAAGGCACCGTCCCCGACAATGACAACCGGGCGGTGGTCAGGGGAGGCTTTGCCTGCACCGAGCGCTCCTGGAACGGCATAACCCATGGTGGCGTAGTACGCACTTCCATGAGCCCAGGTTGGCACGCGCATATCGACCGAAGAAAAGAGAGCCTCACCCGGATCCAGAAGTAAACCGTGACGTTCGTCAACGTGGGACTCAATAGCAGCGATAGTGCGCTCAACAGTGAGTTCGTTTTCGTGCGGAGTAAATGGTGGATCCATGGGAATGGGATTGCTGGTGAATTGAATTGAGCCGTCACTTACTGCAGCACTGAGTGCAGGTAAGAAAGCCCAAAGTGGAACGTTGTTATAGGTACGTCGATGAACCTTGACGTAAGTGTCCGCGATCATTATTTCGTGGTCTTCATCGAGATCCGCAGTGAATCCACCAAGAGTGAGGTCAGTTTGAAGCACGCCGATGCTAAGTGTGAGGTCAACATTTTCAATTCGACTCACGATGGAATGTGGACTCACGGCCCCCATGTACACGCCAAGCCCAAGCTCATGTCGTTCAGGGAATACACCACGACCTAATGAACTCGTTGCCACATGCATATTCGTTCCTGTTGCAAAACTGAAAAGTGCGCCTTCAACTCCCCGGCGGTACACCAATGCCCCTGCATGGATTGCTGCAGAGTTGGCAATTGTGAGTTCGTTCATGACATCAGCAAGCGCATCTGCAAGTGCGGCTTTGTCGAGAACTGGTGGGGTGGGAATGATGTCGAAGTCAGGTGGATCAACGATCTGGCCGATGAGGTCTCGAGGAACTTCGATATACCCGGGTCGCTGTTCTTCAAGCATGGTGCGAATCACTCGATCTATTTCGTTTGTCGCTGTGTCGCCGGTGGTGAGCACCGCTTGGGCACACGTGAGATCTTGGAACACTCGATATTGAGTATCGAAGTCTTTGACTTTGTGATGCAGCATCGGGTCACCAGCACGCTCGCTCATGCCAGGGGAGCCGCTGAGAATAAGCAGTGGAACCTGCTCTGCCCATGCATTAGCGGCGGCGTTCGTGACTTTCAGCCCACCAGCACCGTAGGTAATCGCCACAACACCAAAACCTTTAATGCGTGCATAAGCATCGGCGGCAAAACCTGCGCCCTGCTCGTCACTGGTGACCAACACATGGAAGTCTTCGTCGCCAAGGGCGCCAAACATTCGAAGAGCGAAGTCTCCGACAATTCCGAAAGCCTCATGAACGCCGAGTTCGCGAAAGCGGCGAACGAGGTGGTTGGCGATCGTCGTCGTGTTGTGAGCAGGCTGTGAAAGCGTGGACATTTGGGCAACTATGCCAGTGATGATGTGCCGCCTTACATTGAACTCACATGTTGGAACGTGAGTTGAGTGTCATTGTGAGTGAAGTTCGACGCGGGCAGCCTGAGCCAAGATCGAGCACGCGGAACTGGCGGGATAATTTTTGCTCACCTCAATGATATGCCAAAGCCGCGCGCGCAACGTTGGTTTTACGTCAGTCGATACATGTGCTGACTCAGAGATGTCAACGAATCCGTATACGGCGGCCATCTCAAGTGCACCACGGTTTATGCCGTAGTTCAGTGCGCTCTCGTTCGAGCCGAATGCCTGATTACTGGCGACGGCAAAAGCGTCACCACCCCACGAGCCAGTTGCGCCTTGCTTGTGATGATTCAGTAAATCCACAAGTGGAATGAGCACTCGCTGAGGCTCTTGACTTTCATCGATTGGAATCTTGAAGCAGCGATTCGCCCACAAAGTATCTGTCGCAGTCATGTGTGTTTCACGAAAACCGGGAAGAATCAGGCGCACTGCTTCAATAACCTCGTCAGGCACATCGTTGGCGAGCCAAGGATGAGTTTGGTTCATCCAAGGAAGTTTTCCGCACTGGTTGTGAAGAGCAACTTGGATATAGAGCAATTCAGTTTCGATATCACCAAAGTGATCAGGAACTTCGAGGATTTCGAGTTGTTCCGAACTCTGGCTCCATTGCACATCGTCGACTCGGACGAATGCTTCGCGTGGGATGTGGAATAGCGCGCTGCCATTATTTTCTCGTGACTCGACATGTAACTGCCCGTGTTGGTTCACGAATGTGGTGCTCGGTGCTAGCCAGCCGCCAGCTTCGGCCACAAGTTCGATGGTGGATGCAAGCAGATCAGCAACAATTGGATCGTCTGACTGGATAAATCGAGTGCTCATAGATTGTGATGCGCTTTAAATATAAGCGGCAGTGTCCATATACCGGCACTTGCTGCAGGTGCCATGGATAGCGAGGTGTGTCAGATCAAGATCGAAGTCATGTTCAGTATCCAGGCGCATACCAAGTTCGTTGGCAAGGTTTGCGCCGGTGCAGGTGACCTTGCTGCAGATATCGCAGACCAGATGGATATGAGTGCGATCGTCCACCAAGAAGAAGGTAGGTGCCCCATGGCCAAGGTGTGCATGGGCAACCAAGCCGATGTCTTCCAGTACGTCTAGGGCCCGGTAAACAGTCGAAAGATTGACAGCGGAGGAGACCAATTGAATTTGGTTTAAAATCTCTTCGGCAGTTGCATGTTCGAGATCCGCGACAGCCTTAATCACCATTTGACGCTGTGGAGTAATACGCACGCCGTGGTCGCGTAGGTAGTCGTCCCAATTCTTGGTTGTCATCTCATCCAAGTCAGTCGTGGTTGCCAATGGAATTGCAGGTACAGATTACTCGCAGATAGATCGCTCGCGAGGGGCAGGGACACCAAATCATGTTCGCCGTGGGGTGAGTTTTGTGAGGGGATTGGGATTCTTGGAGGATTGGGGTTACTTTTAACGAGACCGAGGAGTTCAGCAGAATCCCTCGAGGTCGTCTGCTCGGGAGGTTCTTCTCCCAACCTTGCGTTGTGTTGACGCGTAATCGGGCCAGCAATTTCGGCCACCACGCTTACCAATGAAGGATTTCTTTTGTCTCGTTCCACCGCGCCTGTAGTTACTGCTGTTTCAATTCAGTCTCCTAGCACCTCATCCACTGATTCATTTGCCGCCCTGGGTGTTCCCGGAAAGCTCGTGCAGTCCCTTCGTTCATCGGGGATCGATGCACCGTTTCCAATTCAAACTGCCACCTTGCCTGACTCCCTTGCCGGTCGAGATGTGCTTGGTCGCGGGCGCACAGGAAGTGGCAAGACGGTTGCCTTCTCGCTTCCTACCGTCGTGCGTTTGTCAGAGTCCAAACATGCGCGAAAGCCTGGAGCTCCACGTGCACTCATTTTGGTGCCAACTCGTGAACTCGCGGCTCAGGTGAACGAAACAATTTCACCACTTGCCAAGGCCATGAATATGAACACCTTGGTCGTTGTTGGCGGCGTCAAAATCAATCCACAAATCTCGGCATTGAAGCATGGCGTTGACATTTTGATTGCAACTCCTGGTCGCCTTGAGGATTTGATGAAGCAGCGCTTTGCAAAGCTTGATCATGTTGAAGTGACCGTGCTAGACGAAGCAGATCACATGGCGGATCTTGGATTCTTACCAGTAGTGAAGCGTCTGCTTGATGCGACGCCAAAAAATGGGCAGCGCATGCTTTTCTCGGCAACCATCGATGCCAGCGTTGATGTGCTCGTGAAGCGCTACTTGAGTGCACCCGTAACTCATTCAGTTGATTCGGCTGCTTCACCTGTTCCAGCGATGACCCACCACGTTATGAATGTCACTAATGACAATAAGCCTGCAGTAGTACGCGAACTTGTTTCAGGTGAGGGTCGAACCCTTGCCTTCACTCGCACAAAGCACGGAGCGAAGAAGTTAGCAAAACAACTCACCGCTGCTGGAATTCCCTCCGTTGAGTTGCACGGCAACCTCTCTCAAAATGCGCGTGTGCGAAACCTCGCCGCGTTCTCTGATGGTGATGTTCGTGTGCTCGTTGCCACAGATATTGCCGCACGAGGAATTCACGTTGATGGCATTTCGTTAGTCGTGCACGTGGATCCACCTGCTGAGCACAAGGCTTATCTCCACCGCTCAGGTCGAACAGCTCGGGCAGGTGCTGAAGGCGTCGTCATCACGGTTGGGACACCTGATCAGCGTGGCGATGTACGTTCGCTCATGAAACAGGCCGCCATCACACCCAAGACGCATCAGGTTGAGCCAGGTGCCGAAGTTATTCGCGCGTTGGTCGGACCAGCAGCGCCCTATGTGAAGCCAGCACCTGTGCATATGGAAGCAGCACCCGCTGCTCGCCGACCAGCCGCACCACGTGGAGGTGCTCGTAAGGCACCACAGCGCGGAAGGTCACAGGGGCGTCAAAGATAGCCGCGAGTAGATCCAACTTATTCGTCGCTTACGATCAGAATCGGACAGCTCGAGTTCGTGCTCGTGTGAGGTAAAGAGGAGCAATCATGAGTTTGTTTTCTCGTGCTGCATCGTTAGCAGCGGTACCTGTAAAAAGTGGTGCTCGTTTCGCCGGTGCTGCAACGATTTCTGCATTTGGTGGAGACAAAGATGCGGCTTATGGCAAAGCACTTTTAGCCTCCGCGGAAGAACTCACCGCGGCGCTCGCAAAGGCACGCGGGCCCGTTATGAAGTTTGGTCAGCTGTTGGCATTGTTCTCGTCAACCTTGCCGCCAGAACAAGCTGAGATGCTTTCTTCGCTTACTCGCCTGTATGAAGACGCAGAGCCAAGGCCCTTCAAGGATGTAGAAGAAAACTTCACACGTCTTCCTGCAGGCACAAAGGTTGATGAAGTAGCTGTTGCAGCGGCAAGTCTGGGCCAAGTGCACACAGCAACATGGCCAGATGGTCGACGAGTCGCCATCAAGGTTCAGTATCCAGATGCGCATCGCATTGTTCGATCTGACCTGCTGCAACTTCGTACGTTCATTCCTTTGATTCACCGCTTGATTCCGACATTGGATGTCAAGGCGCTTCTCCAAGAGCATGCAGATCGTTTATGGGATGAACTCGACTACACCAATGAAGCGAAGTGGCAAGAAGAGTTTCGTGAAGTTTGGGATGCCAACTATCCAGGTGTTGTCACAATCCCGGCGGTCATCTTTGCGGATTCAACGCTGTTGGTTACCGAGTGGTTGTCAGGAATTCCCTATGCCTCATTGCCGTCAGCACCTGTTGAACAGCGTGACCAAGCTGCAAGAAACCTCGCACGGTTCACTTTGTGGTCGCCAAGGGTTGTCGGTGCCATTCACGCAGATCCACACCCAGGCAATTTCCGTTTAATGGAAGACGGTTCCATTGGAGTTCTCGATTTTGGATCCGTTGGGAACCCGGCGGGTGAGTTCACTGAGCTCTTCGTGCGCACCTTTCAGTTAGCGGCAGCAAACGATCTTGAAGGTGTTCGTGAATTGTGGCTCAATATCGGCATGATCATGGATGCAACGAGTGCTGAAGAACTCGCTCGCATCATTTCGCTTGATTTAACGCCATACGTGCAGCCAGAGTTTCGATTTTCATCAGACTGGATTACTGAACGCGCAGGGGATTGGTCTGATCCTGGCGGGTCACTGAAGGATGCGGGAAAATTATCGTTTCCGCCCAATCTGCTCCTTGAGCATCGCGCGGTGACCGGCATGCTCGCCCTGTTGACCAGCATTGACGCCACTGTCGACTTCCAGAAAGTTATCGACCAGGCCCTCAGCGCATAGACAGCGATACCGGTGCCGATCGGCGCTGAGTGGGGAAGCCAAGGCAAAATTCCAGTTTTTGTGTCCGAAATGACCATTTTGTAACACCTCTGTAACAAACCATGCGATTACGTTTCCTAAGATTCGGCTCTACCTGCACCGCTGGATGCCGTGCTTTGTGTCGAGAGGGAACGAACATGAGTGGCAACGCTGTACGCCTGCAAGCAATCCAAGACGTAGAGGCCTACGTTCCACCCGCAGTGAGCTTCGATGTCAATGAAGCCCCTGGTGCGATCTATGGAATGAACGTCTTCAACAAAGCAGTGATGCAACGTCGCTTGCCTAAGAACGTTTATAAGTCTGTCATTGACACGATTGAAAATGGCTCAAAGTTAGATCCAACGGTTGCCGACGCAGTTGCTGCTGCAATGCGCGACTGGGCATTGGAAAAAGGTGCGACTCACTACGCACACGTGTTCTACCCACTTACTGGCTTCACTGCTGAAAAGCATGACAGTTTCTTTGAGCCCGTTGGTGACGGCACCACACTTGCTGAATTCGCAGGCAAGACCTTGATTCAAGGTGAGCCTGACGCATCAAGTTTCCCTAATGGTGGTCTCCGTGCAACGTTTGAAGCACGCGGCTACACCGGTTGGGACGTCACCAGCCCTGCGTACATTCTGGAAAGCCCTAACGGCAACACCCTGTGCATCCCAACAGTGTTCTTGTCGATGACCGGCGAAGCACTTGACCTCAAGACCCCACTTCTTCGTGCACAGCAGGCGATGTCAGTGCAAGCAGAGCGTGTGCTTCGCTTGTTCGGCAACGATCCAGACCGCGTTGTTTCATTCTGTGGTCCAGAGCAGGAGTACTTCCTAATCGATCGTCACTTCTTCTTGGCTCGCCCAGACCTTCTTAACGCTGGTCGCACGCTGTTTGGTCAGAAGCCACCTAAGGGTCAAGAATTTGATGACCACTACTTCGGCGCAATCCCTGAGCGCGTGCTTGGCATGATGATGGAAGCTGAGCGTGAACTGTTCAAGCTTGGCATCCCAGCGAAGACCCGCCACAACGAAGTTGCTCCAGGACAGTTTGAAATAGCTCCAGTGTTTGAGCGCGCAAACATTGCTGCTGATCATCAACAGCAGTTAATGACCACTTTGAAGACTGTTGCACAGCGTCACGGAATGGAGTGCATCTTCCATGAGAAGCCATTCGCTGGGGTGAATGGTTCCGGTAAGCATGTGAACTTCTCGATTGGCAATGGCCGTCAAGGCAACTTGCTCAACCCGGGTGATAACCCACATGACAATGCTCAATTTCTCGTGTTTTGCGCTGCGGTAATCCGTGCAGTACATAAGTACGGCGGCCTGCTTCGTGTAGCTGTTGCTTCAGCTTCAAACGATCACCGTCTCGGTGCTAACGAAGCCCCACCCGCAATCATTTCTATTTTCTTGGGCGAGCAGCTTGCTGACGTCTTCGAACAGATCGCTGCAGGTGGCGCAAAGTCATCAAAGAGCAAGGGAACTCTGCGTGTGGGCGTCGACACCATGCCGGATCTTCCTGCTGATCCAGGTGACCGAAACCGCACCAGTCCATTTGCATTCACCGGCAACCGCTTTGAATTCCGTGCACCGGGCTCCAACCAATCGGTTGCTGCTCCGATGACCGTCATCAACGCAATGCTCGCTGAAGCCCTTGATTTCATTGCGAATGAACTCGAGGCATCCATTGCCAAGGGTGTTGAGTTCAACGCTGCGATTCAAGATGTACTAGCCAAGATCATGAAAGAGCATGGCGCCGTGGTGTTCAATGGCAATGGCTACTCAGATGAATGGCAGGTTGAAGCAGCCAAGCGTGGCCTGTTGAACCTTCGCACCACAGTTGATGCGCTACCTCAGCTCATTGAGCCGGCCTCAATCGAACTCATGGAGAAGTACGGCATCTTCAGTGCTCGCGAAATGCATAGCCGTTATGAAATTGCTCTCGAGCAATACGTCAATAGCATTGCAGTTGAAGCCAAGCTCACCCTAGAAATGGGTACCACCATGGTGTTGCCTGCTGCGATTCGTTACCAGACAGAACTTGCTGCAAACATTGCTGCACTCAAGGCCGCCGGAATCGATGGCAATGCAACGTCATTGAAGTCGGTTACAGCTATCGTGAACGAACTCACAGATGCACTGACCGCGCTGCAAGGAGTGCTCGCAGCTGATGCTGGTCACGAATTGACGGATGAAGCCAAGTTCGCGCTGACCACAATTATTCCAGCTATGGGTGCGGTTCGTGCAGCTGGCGACAAGCTCGAAACTGTTGTTGCTGACGATCTGTGGTCGCTTCCTACCTACCAGGAAATGCTGCATATTCTCTAAGCAATACCGCGTCACGCACTTCGTGGGCCTTTCTCCATCACTTCGGTGAGGGGGAGGGCCCACGATTATTTTGTCAGGTTTACTTTTGGCAGAACTGTGCAATGGCCTGAGCTAATCGCCCAGGAGCCCCTGTGCGCGGATTGGCGTCGACTTCAAAAAACAACGATGGTTCAACCATCTCAAGTTCGAGCACAACAGGGTTTCCATGGTCATCGTCAATGAGATCAACTCGCGCGTAAAGCCAACCCGTTGGTGCAATGCTCAATGCATCGTGTGCAACTTCTAATTGTGTTGAAGTGGCAATACGCACAGTGATCTCTTCTTTAATAAACAGGCCGCCATGAAACTCTTGAGCGGCGTTATCGAGCTGGAGCAAAGGACCTTTGCGGATGGCATGTGAAAACTCACCTGCAAGAAATATCAGCGCCGTTTCTGCTGCCGTATCTACTGACTTTAGGTAGGGCTGCACCATCACGCTGCGTCCGCTTGCATGAATCGATTGCATAGCGTCCTGCGCCTCTCGGTGTTTATCGGCACTGAGGCGGTAGGTGTCGCGTGATCCAGCAGAAATTGACGGCTTGATCACAAACTCGCAATCGGGTATTTCTAGCGCATCGCCAATTTCGAAGAATTTTGTGGGAACGGTCGGTACGCCAGCAGCAGCAAGGTCATTGAGGTAATGCTTATCCGAGCTCCACGTAATGACTGTTACGGGGTTCAAGAGCGTGGTCAGCGCACTGACTCGATTAAGCCAGCTCATAAATTCATCGCGACGTGGGCTGTAATCCCATGTTGAGCGAATCAAAATGAGATCGAACCGATCCCACTGCACAGTTGAGTCATCCCATACAGCTATCTCGTATTTCAGGCCTTGACTCGTGAGTGCAGGCAGTAGCAATTGATCATCTGGGTCAAGTTCAGCGAAGGCAGCGCAGGTAACAATGGCGATGAGGGGAGCAGTGTTAGTCGTTGGGGACACCGCGCAAGGTTAGTGCGTCTTAGCCAAAGAGCGTAGAAAAGAAACCACCGGGCTTCGAGACTATGACCAAGAAGTTGACGAAGGTGATGGCCACAAGGGCATGTCTGCACTCGTCGACTACATCGGTCAGGTCAAATAGCTGAAGAAATCTCGTAGAATCAGGTTATGTCAAACAACGTTCATGCTTCTCAAGTCGGATACAGCAACGCAGGACCATCGGCGTTTCTCACATTGGTGAGTGACGAAGACGTTGTAATTCTTGATGTCCGAACTCCTGCAGAGTTCGACGGTGGACATCTTCAGGGTGCACTAAATATCGATGTGCAGGATCCGGCTTTCGCTTCGCGAATAAGTCGGTTGAACACAGATGATTCATTTGCGCTGTACTGTCGCGCCGGACGTCGCTCAGAAGTCGCTGCGGCATTCATGGTGAGTCAAGGCTTTAACGCGGTGACCAATTCAACGAGTGGTATCGCCGAATTAGGTTCTGCAGGAGCAGTAATCGTTACTTCGTAGTATCTCCAGGCAAACCAAATTGGGCTCGTATCTCTTGAGGTACGAGCCCTAGGTATTTCTCAGGCTGATCGGCAATGACTTTGCTGATGTAGCTGCAATATGGGGCCACTTTTAGGTGTTGAGTCGCGGCATCATCAAGTGCGGTTTCCACCAGAAGCTTGGCGTAAC
>WLOE01000043.1 GCA_009699465.1 Actinomycetota bacterium
AGTACTAATCAATTGCTGTGAAAGATAGGTCGCAACCTTGGTGATAGCGGTTGACTTGCAGGTTGTGGAATTAACTGAACCAAAGGATGTGGGCTTTGCGACGGGAACCGTTCCGGCTAATCCAAGAAGTCCTTGGCCTGAAGCCAGCAAATCAGCTGGACCATCTGCTTGATAAGGAAGCCCGAAGGCTCCGGCACCTGTGCAAGGAACTTGAACTGCGGTGAGGTAGTTGCGGGCACGGTTGCCTGCTGCCTTGACTGCCGCTGTTTTTGGAGCGCCATTGAGTGCTGCAAGCGTGAGACCAGTGGAATTCACATCTGAAGCGCCACCCAACGTGTAGCCCCAGCCACCATCGTTGTTTTGCTTTGCGATCAACGCAGCAATCGCTTTATTGGCCGCAGCGGTTTCTTTGACCGCACGCAGTGCCATTGCACTAAGAGAGGTTGCATTCGAATCAGCACCAGTGAATTTCACGGGGTCCGGGGTTGCACATGCAGTCCGGATTGATTTGCGATAAGCCTCAAATGATCCATCAAGGCATTGCTGACTTTTCAACCATGTGACCGATTGGGCAGGCACCTTGTTGAGTGGGTTGAGCGCGAGAATCGCAACTGATTGACGAAAGACGCCGTCGTACGTTGGATCCATTGCTCCGAATAAGCCTGCGTCAGGCGAAACGGCCGTTGCGGGGGACATTAGGCCGACAGAGGCGAACGTGATGCCCGCGAGAGCGGTGAGGGTGCGCGAGATGGTGCGATTCATGTTTCTCTTTCGGTGAGCGGGCCAAGAAACGAGTTGCCCGCAAACCGATGGAATACACCCAAAGATTTATTGGGGCCCGTTCCGTTGCCTCGACGGATGGAGCCGCTCGTACCTGTCAGGTGCTCCGACTTGCCTGAATTTCATCAGGATTACGGTTGCGGGACAGCGCCGGAATCTCACCGGACTTCCCCTGAATTTCAAGTACGTGGATGAAGTTGTGAATCACATCCTAGGGTGTGAACCATGCAGCATCGTTACTTAGGCCGAAGCGGCCTCAAAATTAGTGAAATCACGCTCGGCAACTGGATCACCCATGGCTCTCAGGTTGATGATTCAACCGCGCACGCCACCGTTCACGCGGCTCTTGATGCAGGAATTACCTCCTTTGACACGGCTGACGTCTACGCCGCAACGAAGGCGGAAGAAGTGCTCGGTGCAGCCCTCAGAGGGCAACGCCGTGAAGGCGTAGAGATCTTCACCAAGGTGTATTGGCCAACCGGTAGGGGAGCGAACGACCGTGGGTTGAGTCGCAAGCACATGATGGAATCGATTCACGGGTCACTGCGCCGTATCGGTACAGATTACGTCGATCTTTATCAAGCACATCGATTTGACGTCGAAACTCCACTTGAAGAGACCATGCGTGCCTTTGATGACATGGTGCGGCAAGGCAAGGTGCTGTACATCGGAGTTTCTGAATGGAATGCAGAGCAGATTCGTGCAGCAATTCAGATCGCCGATGACATGGGCTTTGATCGACTCATTTCAAATCAACCGCACTACAACATGTTGTGGCGTGTGATTGAAGAAGAAGTGGTGCCAACCTCGCAGGAGCTCGGTGTTGGACAGATTGTGTTCTCACCAATTGCACAAGGTGTACTCACGGGTAAGTACCTGCCCGGTCAACCGCCACCTGCACAGTCACGTGCAACAGATGAGAGTGGTGGTGCAAACATGATTGCGCGCTGGATGCGCGATGAGGTTCTCAGTGCCGTGCAGCGTTTAGTGCCGATTGCACAAGAGTTATCGCTTACCCCGGCACAGCTTGCTGTGGCTTGGGTACTCAACCAGCCCAATATCTCTGCGGCAATTGTTGGTGCGTCGCGTGCCGAGCAAGTACATGAAAATGTGAAGGCTTCGGGTGTGGTGCTGTCCGAAGACGTCTTGACCGCTATCGATCTAGCACTTGGTGATGTGGTGAGCACTGATCCAGCGCTCACTACTTCGCCTGCAACTCGACCATAGAAACGGATATGACCATGGACTGGACCTGGCAAACACAGCGGGCTGATGGCTCAAGCGCTGAATCGATTCTGTCGAATGATTCGTCATTCCCGACTCAAAGTGATGCTGAATCATGGATCGGCGAGAACTGGCAAGATCTGCTAGACGAAGGTGTCGAACAAGTTTCGCTTCTCAATGGGTCCACAGTGGTGTACGGGCCCATGAGTTTGCGTCCAGCTGAGTAGTTGTTACTTAGGTGCTCCTCCGCGGCGAACGCGTGCTGGCGGAAGACGCAAGCGACGAAATTGCATCACGCGCAAGATTGCATACAGGGTTAAACCCTTGCGATCGGCGGGGTTCGTCAATGCTTTGGTTGCTGCCTTATTGAGAAGCACAACCATGATGATGACATCGATGACCATGATCGCGGTGAACGCGAAAAAGATAATCGTGACCCAAAATTGAATTGCCGTAATTGGTACGAAGCCCAGAACCAAGACAAACACAGCCACCACGATGAAGTACTCAGCTAGCGAGAAGCGACCATCGACGAAGTCACGAGTGAAGGCTTTGCCCGCACCTTGATCCCGGGCCTGTAAATAGCGCTGATCTCCAGCCATCATTCCTTGGCGTGAACGCTCCCGATCTTGGCGAGCACGGTCGCGTGCTGCTTTCTTTGCTTCCTTGGGATTATTTGGAACCTTGGCTCGAGTTTTACGTGCCGCCTCGGCCTCTTTACGGCTCGGCGTTGGCCGACCCTTGCCGCCCGCGGTTTCCTCGTGGCTGGTCGCTGATGGTGTTGCGTCAGATTCTGATTTCTTCCCAAACATGATGGCAGCGTATCCGGTCAGTCCCGCACTGTGGACGTGCCCGGAAGGGAGAGCATTCGATCCAGGGCGACTTTGGCCCAATGGGCCGTATCTGGATCTACGGTGATCTGGTTCACCAGATTGCCGTCAGCCAGGGATTCCAAGGCCCACACCAGGTGTGGAAGATCGATGCGATTCATTGTTGCGCAGAAGCACACGGAGTGATCCAGGAACACAATTTGCTTGTCGGGGTTGTCTTGAGCGAGTCGCTTCACCAAGTTCAATTCAGTGCCCACGGCCCAAGCAGTACCGGGCTTGGCGGCTGCGATCGTGGCAATGATGACTTCAGTAGAGCCGACGACATCGGCGTTGGAGACCACTTCATAGGCGCACTCTGGGTGCACGATCACATTCACTCCAGGTACTTGTGCCCGAACGTCAGCGATTGCCTTGGCGGTGAATCGAGCATGGACCGAACAGTGGCCGCGCCACAAAATCATTTTGGCTGCGCGAAGTTCTTCAACGCTGACACCGCCATTGGGGAGCATGGGGTTAAACACAATGCAATCCTCAAGGCTCAAGCCAAGGTCCAAGACAGCAGTGTTGCGACCGAGGTGTTGATCGGGAAGAAAGAGCACCTTCTCACCTTGCTCAAAGGCCCATTCCAAACTGCGCCTAGCGTTACTTGAGGTACACACGGCTCCGCCATTGCGCCCGGTAAACGCTTTAATCGCTGCAGTTGAGTTCATGTATGTGATCGGCACAGTGACGTCAGCGATGCCTGCGTCTTTTAATGTTTTCCAACAGGCTTCAACCTGATTGATGGCAGCCATGTCGGCCATGGAACAGCCAGCCGCCATGTCTGGGAGAACGACAGCTTGCGTGTCGGCCGTCAGAATGTCAGCGCTTTCGGCCATGAAGTGCACGCCACAAAACACGATGTATTCGGCTTCTGGGTGAGCCGCTGCCTGCTGGGCCAACTTGAACGAGTCACCCGTGACGTCAGCGAACTCGATCACTTCATTTCGTTGGTAATGATGACCAAGAATGAAGACCCGATCACCTAACCGAGCCTTGGCCGCAGTGGCCCGAGCCACGAGGTCGGGATCGGAGGCTTGGGGCAGTGCACCAGGGCATTCCACGCCTTTTTCACTGTCCGGATCCGCATCGCGACCCAGGAGAAGAAGTGCCAATGGCGTCGGCTTGGGCTCTAGCCTGAGATCGGTCATCTGCATATTGTCCACATTCATTCCGGAAAATGGGAATGGGATGTGAACTTGGGGTGTTAGAACTGGCATAGACTCTTCTCTACCAACCTATGGAAGGACCGCCATGACCACTGACGTCACCATCGAGGCGCCAACGACTGACGGCATCGTTCTCACTGAGACCGCTGCTTCGAAGGTCAAGGCCCTTCTTGAATCTGAAGGTCGCGATGACCTCGCACTTCGCGTAGCTGTACAGCCAGGTGGCTGCTCAGGGCTTCGCTACCAACTCTTCTTTGATGACCGCAAGCTTGATGGCGATGTCAACAAGGATTTCGAAGGTGTTGCAGTCGTAACTGACCGGATGAGTGCCCCGTACCTCAATGGCGCAACCATTGATTTTGTGGACACCATCGAGAAGCAGGGCTTCACGATCGACAATCCAAATGCCAGCGGCTCGTGTGCGTGCGGCGATTCATTCAGCTAAACCAAGTAAACAGATTTATCCTTGAAGGGTCCGCAATTGCGGGCCCTTCATTGCATTTCTGGGAGAACTCTCATGTCACGTAAGCGCACCGCACTTCTTGCAACGTCAGCTGCATTCGTCATTGCTTCAAGTTTTGCCCCTGCAGCGATGGCTGCGCCGTCAGTTGCCTCGAAGATGCTCACCAAGAAAGAAGTGCCTTCAGTATTCGGCACAGCCAAGAACTACGACTTCAATGTAACAAGCCCAGATAAAGCAATTTGGCCATGCAGTAATGCCAGCGGCGTGACCTTGTATTCGCAACCAGCGCCAAAGAATCAGCCAGTCGTTGATATTGAGACCAAGAACGGCAAGACCTACACCTCAGTGACTGAGCACGTGTATGAGTACTCAAATGCAAAGGATGCAGCTGCCGCGTACACCTCTCTATATGCGGGTTCCAAGAAGTGCGATGGCACCACGACTGCTCAAAACGGAACCGACACCACATCCAAGATCACTGAGACGTGGACAACTGGATCACAGCCCGGTGCGAGCTATCAGAATTTCTATGTGATGAACCAGTCGAACTTCCAAAGCTCAACTGCGAAATACAACGATAAGACCTCGTCATTCACGTTGTATTCACAGGCTGGCAACGTGATTATCGCGACCACCGCATATGTCAATCCGCAAGAGAAGTTCACTCCAGCTGAGATCACTGCGGTTTCTCAGCTCGGAATTAACTTGACGGCAAAGTGGGCGAAGTAAGAATCATCTGTAAGTCGGAGATCTGATCAAGGCCATTGGCCTTGATCAGATCTCTTTCGCTGTTGCTACTGCTTTGTCACCGTGACGTAGAACGCGGTGGGTGGATTAAGGGTGAGGACAAACTGCAAGCTCATCGTGTTGTCTTGGACAAAGCCGTTGAACGATCCACCAGCGATCGCAAGAGTCACTTGATTGCCTTCGGGAGCCAGTGAGCCAACCAGATCAGCCTTCAAGGTTTTGCCCTTGTCCACCCATGTTTCAGTTCCCCAGAGCAAAGGACCTTCTTGGCGATTGATGGTGATCGTCAAGGGTGACTTTTCCACGCCATTGGTAATGCTTGGGAAGGCGTAGTTACCTGACCACGTGCCGACAAGGTTCGGTGTGGAAGGTTCAGATGAGCTACATCCATTCAGGGTTACAGCAACAAGAGCTATGGCTGAGGCGGTCAGAATCGCGGAACGTTTGCGCATGGCGAAAGTATGCCCTGTTCATTGACTACAGTCCTGCCACATGGCCATCCTCGTAACTGGATCAATCGCAACCGATCACCTCATGACCTTCCCTGGCAAGTTCACAGATTCCTTTGTCGCAGACAAAATCGACAAGATCTCTGTTTCCTTCATGGTCAATGAACTGGACGTGCGTCGTGGCGGAGTCGCGCCAAATATTGCGTTCGGCATGGGGCGGCTTGGATTGAACCCGGTGTTAGTGGGTGCAGTAGGTGCTGACTTTGCCGAGTATCAAGCTTGGCTAGAGCGCCACGGAGTAAACACCTCTGGCGTTCACGTATCGACGATGCATCACACCGCTCGATTCATTTGCACGACCGATACGGAACAAAATCAGATCGCATCGTTTTATCCAGGCGCGATGCAGGAGGCCGCGAATATCGAATTACAGCCAATTGTTGATCGTGTCGGTGGGGCCGACGTAGTACTTATCGGCGCGAATGATCCAGGCGCGATGGCTCGTCATACCCAAGAATGCCGTGATCGCGGCTATGACTTCGCTGCAGATCCAAGTCAGCAACTCTCATTTATGGATGGCAAAGACATTGCACCTCTTGTTGACGGTGCGAAGTATTTGTTCAGCAATGAATATGAAAGTGCTCTCATTGAGCAGAAATCAGGCTTGAAGACAACTGATATCGCCTCGATGGTCGAAGTGCGGGTCACCACCCTTGGTGCAGAAGGTGCTCGCATTCATCGTCGTGGGCAAGAGTCCGTGTTTGTTGGCGTATGTAAACCAGAGCGCA
This sequence comes from Actinomycetota bacterium, assembly GCA_009699465.1. Classification (GTDB taxonomy): domain Bacteria; phylum Actinomycetota; class Actinomycetes; order S36-B12; family S36-B12; genus UBA11398. The sequence goes on from WLOE01000043.1 coordinate 6,490, forward strand.
TTGCCGATCCCACGGGTGTTGGTGATGCTTTCCGTTCGGGCTACCTCACAGGTATTCAATGGGGACTTGGGGACGAGCGCGCAGCGCAGGTTGGTTCATTGATGGCCACCTACGTGATTGAAACAGTGGGTACGCAGGAGTACACCTTCACTCGCGAATCATTCTTAGCTCGGTTAGCGCAGAATTATGGCGATGCGGCAGCAGCAGATGTCGCGGTGCACGTGGTGGTGTCGTAAACCCTGTGACGCTGATAGATCCAGGGCCCTGCGTATGGAATCTTCCTGATCCACGTACAAGTGAGCCTGGTGAAGAGATCCTCGCCATTGGTGCGGATTTAGCGCCGTCAACCTTGCTGTCTGCATATTGCAACGGTTTATTTCCAATGCACGTTTCCAGTGGTGAGCTTGCGTGGTGGTCGCCAGATCCACGCGGGGTAATGGAACTCGACAACCTTCAGGTTTCAGCTTCGCTACGTAAATCGATGCGGCGATATCGAGTCACATTTGACACTGCATTTGAATTAGTCATGCGTGGCTGCGATGAAAATCGCAGTGAATCGTGGATTACTCACGAGTTTATTGATTCTTATTGCGCCTTACATGAAATGGGTTGGACGCATTCTGTTGAAGTATGGGATGAAGAAGAACTCGTTGGCGGTTTGTATGGCATTGAAGTTGGTGGGCTTTTTGCTGGAGAATCAATGTTTCATCGCAAACGGGATGCATCAAAGGTCGCTTTTGTGACGCTAGTAGAGCATCTCAAAGATGCCGGTGGTATCCGGCTATTTGATGTGCAGTGGAAAACAGACCACCTCGAAACCTTAGGAGTCAGTGAGATTTCGAGAAACGACTATCTTGACCGCTTATCTGTAGCGGTGAGTCAGCCAGGTTATTTCTCAGAATTGAATCGCACGACGTAACCGGTACCCAAACCTGCATCCGGTGGGGTTACTTCGCAAATGAATTCAGCTCCTTTGAGTCGACACCATGCAGGAATGTCGTATTGCGCAGCAGGATCATCGGCAAGTACACCGACAAGGCGCGAATGTGCTGCTCCTTCGTTGGCCCATTGTGTTTGAGCGCGAGCAAGAGCGATTACTGGAATCGGGCAGCGCCGTCCTCGTTCATCAAGCCACAAATCCGGAGTCAAAGACCTGCCTCCGCGCGAAGTTGAGAAACCGTTGTAACGATCGCATCGACAAGGGAGTCAACATCGTCGCGCATGCAGCCAAAGGGCAATGAAATACGCAAGTTGCCGCCGGTAAATGCGCCAAGAGCAACCAGCACATGACTTGCTCGATCACTGTCGGCTATACAAGCCGAACCACTTGCTACGGCGAATCCTCGTCGATCAAGTTCACTCACGAGCGCTTCCCCGCTGACGTAGAGCACCGAGCAATTGATGATGTGGGGAAGTCGCTGTACAGGGTCGCCGGCAAATGTGACATCGGAGATTTCGGTTGAAAGGCGCGAGCGCAGGTGTTCAACGTGGTCATAAGCCAACGCTTGCTGCTCGGTGATGTGGGGGAGCAGGGTTTCCAGTGCGGTTGCAGCAGCAACGACAGAAGCCACATTCACGCCATCGCCAACCCAGCCCAGCGGCGCCAACGTGGGAGGTGCCCAGTCGGACCCAGGGTTGGCAGCGATCACCGTGACACCTGCTGGTCCGCCCCAACTTTGGGCATTGACCATCAGCACACTCCAGCCAGAAGGCATAGGTGCATGCCCGATGACCTGCGTGGCATCAACCAAAACCGGTAGCTCAAAAGTGTTGATGTCAGCAAGGTTCTGGACTGTGCCTATTTCAATATTTGCGGCTTGCAGCACCACCAAGGTGTCTGCAAGATCAGCGAGAGCGGACATATCTACATGCCCGAGCCCGTCCACTGAGAGCGCCGTCAGGGGCAGCCCTGGCTTTTGACAGGAATCGATCAGCGCCAAGGTCTCGATTGGACTATGGGCTATGCGGGTGATGCCAGGAAATCCCTCCATGGCCCATACAGCAGCTGAGCTTGGGGTAGCGGCCAAATAGATCTGATCGGCTGATAACTCGATGTCGGCGATCTCCGACAGGCTGCGGGCCAAACTGGATCGTGACGTGGAAGCAAGGAGAGCTGCTTGGCTGCCAAAGTGATGCACTCGGGCCGGATCTGCCCAAGCCAAAAGGCTGGCGCGATTCAATGCTTGAACGGTTTCGGCGGCTAATTCCATACCGCCAACGGCGTCAAAGTACCCGCGAGGCGCACCTGGTAAGCCAGTCATAGAACCCACGCTATCTGGATGGACAAACTGGACGAAAATTGAGCGCGGGATCACATGGATCCAAGGAGAAGTCGTGAGGAGCGGTGCGCTAGTCTGACCAGAGTTTGTGCTTTCCCGAAGTGGACTGAAAGGCGACCAGTGGTTTCCACCGCGCACCAGCCGAAAGGCGCTCGCACTATGCGACGTGCTGCCATCGGATTTGGCACTATTGCAACGGCAGGCGTCCTTTCCGGGTGTACTGCGAACGAGGCGTTTTTCTTCGATTTGCCGGAACCGGCAACCGAGGAAGGATTCATCATTCAGAACCTGTGGCAGGGATCATGGATTGCCGCCTGGATTGTTGGTGCAGTAACCCTGGCGCTCATGCTGTTCGCCGCGGTCGCCTACCGACGCAAGAAAAACCAAGGCGCTCCTGTGCAGACCAAGTACAACCTGCCTATCGAAATTCTTTACACCGTTGTTCCGCTGGTCATGATCCTCGGTCTTTTTTGGTTCACGGCAAAAGACCAAAGCGAATTGCTCACCATGAAGAACGATCAGCAGCAGAGCATCGGTGTTGTTGGTTACCGCTGGAGTTGGGGTTTCAACTACCTTGACCAGAATGTGTATGAATCGGGCATGCCTCAAGGTGAAGGCACGACCGCTGCACCACCGACGCTGTGGCTTCCGGTGAACGAAAAGGTTCGCTTCAACTTGAACTCACCTGACGTGATCCATTCATTCTGGGTACCGAGTTTCTTGTTCAAGATGGACGTCATCCCAGGTAAGACCAACGCATTTGAACTCACACCAAACAAGGTCGGCACGTATGTCGGTAAGTGTGCAGAGCTTTGCGGAGTTGATCACTCACGCATGTTGTTCAACGTGAAGGTTGTTGAAAAGCCAGTCTTCGATGCTCATATTGCAGAACTCAAGGCCAAGGGCAACACCGGAACCTTTAACAGCGAACCATTCAGTAACCAAGGTGCGATGCCAGGGGAGAAGACGGTATGACGATTTTGAGCGAGCGCCCAGTCGCGACTTCACCGGAGCCAGCACCAAAGCCAAAGAAGTCACTTGGCTCCGTTGTTGTTTCGTGGATCACCTCAACAGACCACAAAGTCATCGGCTACATGTACCTGATGTTGTCGACTTTCTGGTTCGTGGTTGCAGGAGCCTTCGCCTTGGTGATGCGCGCAGAGCTTGCTGTTCCAGGTCTGCAAATTGTGTCGTTAGAGCAATACAACCAGTTGTTCACGATGCACGGCACCATCATGTTGTTCTTGTTCGCAACCCCACTGTATGTCGGTTACGGCAACGTCGTTATGCCGCTGCAAATTGGCGCACCTGACGTAGCGTTCCCTCGCTTGAACATGCTTGGTTTCTGGTTCTTCGCCTTCGGTGGCCTTACTGTTGCTGCTGGCTTCTTCACCCCAGGTGGAGCAGCCGCCTTTGGCTGGTTTGCTTACGCCCCATTGAGTAACGCAGTGTTCTCGCCAGAAGTAGGCGGCAGCTTGTGGCTTATCGGTCTGGCAATTGGCGGGTTGGGCACAATTCTTGGCTCGGTGAACTTCATTGTCACTATTTTCTGTATGCGTGCACCTGGTATGACGATGTTCCGGATGCCGATTTTCACGTGGACGATTCTGGTGACTGCAGTACTCGTGATCCTTTGCTTCCCAGTGTTGGCAGCGGCATTGGCGATGGCCTTTATCGACCGGCAATATGGCTCATTGGTCTTCGATCCAGAAAATGGCGGTGCGATGCTCTGGCAGCACTTGTTCTGGTTCTTTGGTCATCCCGAGGTCTATATCTTGGCGCTGCCGTTCTTCGGTATCGCCAGTGAAATCATTCCAACCTTCTCGCGCAAGCCAATCTTTGGTTACAAGGGTTTGGTCTTTGCCACTTTGGCAATTGGTGCGCTGTCGATGTCGGTATGGGCTCACCACCTCTATGTCACTGGGTCGGTCTATCTGCCTTACTTCGCCATCATGACGATGTTGATCGCAGTGCCAACCGGCGTGAAGTTCTTCAACTGGATCGGCACTATGTGGAAGGGCTCGGTGCAGTTCGATACACCGATGCTGTGGACCATGGGCTTCTTAGTCACCTTCCTCTTTGGTGGGTTGACCGGCATCATTTTGTCTGCGCCGCCGTTGGACTTTCACGTGTCTGACAGTTACTTCGTCGTAGCCCACTTCCACTACACGGTGTTCGGCACCGTGGTGTTTATGTTCTTCGCAGGCCTGTACTACTGGTGGCCAAAGATGACCGGAAAAATGCTGAACGAAAAGATTGGCAAGTGGCACTTCTGGACGCTGTTCATCGGCTTCCAGATAACCTTCTTGATCCAGCATTGGCTCGGTGTTCAGGGCATGCCTCGTCGTTACGGCGATTACCTACCGGCAGATAACTTCGAGACGTTTAACCAAATTTCTTCAGCTGGAGCAGCGCTTCTGAGCATCTCGATGATCTTCTTCTTCTGGAACGTCATCACCACGACCAAGAACGCTCCGAAGGTCACAGTTGACGATCCATGGGGCTGGTCAAGTTCATTGGAGTGGGCAACTTCTTGCCCACCACCGCGCCACAACTTCGTTGCCCTTCCTCCAATTCGATCAGAGCGACCAGCATTCGATCTGCACTATCCAGAGTTGAGCGATACGCCTACCCAGATGACCAAGCCTGTAGCGACAGGAGGCGGTCACTGATGAAGGTTGAAGGTCGCCTCTTTGGGGCGGGCGCAATAATTTTCGCGCTCATGGCATTGGTCTACTGGATTACTGCTCACGATCCAATTGGCACGACAGCGCTTGCGATGTGTGCTGGTTTGGCTGCGCTCGTGGCTTTTTACGTGTTGTACACCGCAAAGCGGGTATGGCCTCGACCAGAAGATCGTGGCGATGCCAACATTGACGAAGCAGACCCTGAATACGGCTTCTTCAGCCCGCATTCATGGTGGCCGCTGTACATAGGCGTGGGCACGATGGTGATCGCTTTTGGCTTGGTCTTCGCCGTCTGGCTGACCGCATTGGGAGTCTTCATTCTTGTATTAGCTCTGGTCGGCTGGTTGTTTGAGTACTACCGCGGTAACTTCGCGCAGTAGTGATCCACGATTGATGAAGGGCCGGTGCCAATGGCACCGGCCCTTCATCATTGCGGTGAATCAGTTAACCGTCACTGAGCCTTTGCTGGGAGTGAAGGTCACTTTGGCTACATAGATCCAGCACAAGGTCAATACGGCTGCACCAAGGGCACCGAGGACTTCAACCGCAGTGATATCGGTGGCTAAACCAAGCACTGAGATGGCCAAGGTCAGGGTGCCGATAGGGAAGACCATGCCCCACCAGCCAGGCTGCACGGGCGTGCTGCCCGTTTTGTGGATTCTGGTGAACTCAATAAAGGAAAAGAGTGCCCACCACAGGCCAAAACCAATACCAATGGCGCTTGCCACGATTCCGGCAGCCAATGAATCACCAAACCAGGAGTCATCGCTGACGGGAATGGATTGTTGTAGGCGTAACACCGCTAATCCCAGCAGACCGGCTGGTGCTAACGGAATCCACACAGAAGGTGCAAGCGGCCCGGCGAAGGCAGGGCCAACTACCATCCGAGCGATCAACAGGGTGAACATGCCAAGGAAGAGCAGAAGCCCGATGCCGTAAAACGCAAAGCCCAGGAAGAGCAGACCGTCTGCCATTGCTGGGTTGGCCACAATGATTGGCGCTAAAGCCACAGGGACCAGCAAATTCATGACCGGTGGGATTAGCCATCCGCCATGGATATCGGCCAGGTGCCGTTCGGTATGCAAAATAGCTAGTGCCCAGGTCAAACTGAATGCGGTGGCCAATATGGCTCCAAGCACCAACAGGATTGCGGAAACCCATAGCGAGATTCCGGTTGACACTAGGTCAGGACCCACTCGCCCCCAAGCGATAGCAAGCACCAGTAGCCCTGCCGGCAAGGTCGCCAACATCGGCCCGCCGCCGGGGTTTGCGATTTCTGTCATGAGTTCTGACATATTGCGGGCCCGACGCACATAGCGAGGCAGGAGAAAGATTCCTAACGCGCTAGCCAGTAGCAGCGCAATGACCGCGGCAATGGTCAGCCATTGCTGGCTCCACGTTTGCGCCTCAGTAGAGAGCACGAGGGAAAGTGAACCTGTACCCATCACGCTGCCGTACCAAGCAGGATGTTGTGGTTGTTGAAAAGGCATGACAACACGGTAGTCGCAAAACCAGTTACCACACCGGCTCAGCAACGTGAGTCTGCTTTAGAGCCCGTTCTCTTTTCGAAAGACAGACACGATCGCATTGGCATGGCCATGGCCCATCTCGAAGTTATCTTTGAGAAATGCAACTTGTTCCATGTGCGCTTTTGTTGCAACCTTCTTGAGCTGCTTCA
>WLOE01000044.1 GCA_009699465.1 Actinomycetota bacterium
CACCAATTAGCGCGTCAATTCAGATTGTCAATGGAACAGCCTCATACCTGTGGACTCCAAGCGGCAGCGGAAACGTCACTCTTGGCGCGAGTTACACCACTAACCAGGGTGGCAGTGGATCAACAAGCCAGACGGTCAACATCGTCGCCGGTCCAGTCGCCAAGGACTACATCACACTGACCCAAAATGGCGTTGGACCGTGGGCTCCAAATGGTAGTTACACCCTGGGTGCAGGAACTTACCAATTCACCGCGACTTCAATCTCGGGAGCACAGGTTCGCGTGGGTGAAACTGGTCCTTGCTCATGGAGTGGCTACACCCTCACCGTTCCAACTGGTGGTCAGTGCAACATTCAGGCAGCAACAAACGGTGGCAATGGTTACGCACCTGTATCTCAGGGCTACACGGTCACTGCTGGTGCAGGCACGCAAACTGCTGCACTTGCTGCACCAAACTCAGGCAAGGTGAACTACAAGAAGATCATCAAGCTTGAAACTCCATCGCAAGGCACCACTAACGCCAACCAAAGTGTGCTTTGGACAGTAGCGAAGAAGAGCAAGAGTGTTTGTGCTCTCACCTTCCCCGCTGATGGTTCTGTGAACCTGAAATTCAAGGCTCGTGGCTTCTGCACGGTAACGGCAACCGCACCTGGAGTTCCAGGACAGTGGAATCCATTCGTACTGCAGCGCAGCTACCAAGGCGCATAACACCACGGAAGTATTACGTAGGGCCCCGCTTCGGCGGGGCCCTACGTATGTGTCGAGAACTGTTGAAAGAGGTTAGGGGTTAGGACGCGAACTGATCCTTTGTAGGAATTCGCTTTGAAGGCGACGAGTAATATCACCAACAGCAAGAACCCGCTCGTCTAGTTTCGTTACTGGGTGAACACCTCGTGTCGTCGACGTAAGAAACAACTCACTGACCTGATCCAGCGATGTGAATTCGATGTCTCGCTCTTGCGCACCAAACCACTCAATCACTAAACCGCGAGTCACGCCAGGTAAACACCCTGAACTCAGAGGTGGAGTCAGTACCTCCCCATCGATCACCACGAACACATTCGACGTTGCACCTTCACATAAGTTTCCAGCGCCGTTGGCGAAGATGGCTTCAGACGCACTTCGTTCATGAGCAAAATCCAACGCAATCACATTTTCGGCGTACGAGGTGCTCTTAGCTCCAGTGATGGCCGAGCGCTCATTGCGAACCCACTGAACCGTTATCGCTGAAGTGGTAACCGGCCACGGTGGTTGCTGAGTACAGGTAACGAGAATGGTGGGCGCATTGGATGACTCACCGGCTGCATAGGTCACCCGCAACCTGCCTAAATCACCAATAGCTAGCAGGTTTGCTTCAATCGTTAACTCAATGGCTGTTCGGATGAGGGCGATGTTTGGCTGCGGTAACCGCAAAATGGATGCCGATTGCCCAAGGCGTTCAAGATGTCGATCAAGGACAAAGGGCTGGCCTTGCCGCACGATTACTGTTTCAAATGCGCCCTGGCCCACCGTGTATCCACGATTAGCCGCACCAATGAGCTCAGCGTCATCGGCCTGTAGTCCGCCACTTACATTTGAACCAAACCAAATCATGAAGACCCCATCGAATTTATTGGGAAATGACTCGCCGCGACTTCAATCAAATGCTTTGCCTTCAGTTCTGTTTCCAACCATTCGCGCTGGGGATCAGAACCCCAGGTGATTCCCGCACCTGTTCCAAAGCACAAGTCTTGCCCATCAAGCCAGAACGTCCGGATTGCCACCGACAGACTTGCTTGGTCACTATCAGCATCGATCCAACCTACGGCACCGCAATAGAAATCCCTTGTTACTAATTCCAACTCTTCTATAAGTTTCAACGCAGAACTCTTTGGTGCACCAGTTACCGATCCGGGCGGAAAGGTTGCACGAAAAATCTCTGACCAGGTGGTCCCACGAAGTAATTCACCCTTGACATGAGAGACAAGATGCACGAGGCCAGGATGTACCTCTTCGCGTAGAAGTCCTGCAACTTCAATTGATCCAATTTGCGAAACTCTGGCTAAATCATTGCGAACCAGATCAACGATCATCACGTTTTCCGCGCGATCCTTGTCCGTGAGGTCATCTCTCGTTCTCCCCGTTCCTTTAATCGGTCCAGACATCAAGGTCGAGGAATCTCGCGAAAGGAATAATTCAGGACTTGCGCAGGCTATAGCCAAACCAAGTTCAGGCACTCGCACCATTGCTGAGTAAGGGGCGGGATTCTGATTCGCTAAAAGCAAATGTAAACGAGCTATGTCACATGCACTCAAATCCACTTCTGTTCGCATCACACGGCAGATGTTTGCCTGATAGACCAAACCTTGAGCAATCGCGGATCTGGTGGCTTCAACCGCTTCTCCATATTCTTGGGCACTCATCGATGATCGCCATGAATCAACCTTTGGACCTTGCCAACTGCCTATATCCCCAACTGGTGGCTCATCCCTCCACGTTGCAAACCGCAGAAAGATCGCGGACCCAAGGTAGGGAACTACGACAAACCACCGCCCACCAGATTCAAGAACGCCAGGATCACTTGATGCTTCGACGAGATCTGTCGCCCACAAACCACCCGCAAATGCCAATGGTGTGACTGGGACTGGTTCCACAGGGACATTGTGTCGCTTTTCGGTCACCCAGATTCGCGCCTTATCGAGTAGTCGGCTAATGTTCTCAATCGGTCATCATGGCCACGCGGACGTAGCGCAGCTGGTAGCGCACAACCTTGCCAAGGTTGGGGTCGCGGGTTCGAATCCCGTCGTCCGCTCGCAAGTGCCCACGGGCAAGAAGTTAGCCTTCGGGCGAGCTCAGGGTGGGTTGGCCGAGAGGCGAGGCAAGGGACTGCAAATCCCTCTACACCGGTTCAAATCCGGTACCCACCTCAAATTTTTCGCGCGTAAAGCGCCGTGTCACCCACTTCTTGGTGTGTTCCGGACAGGTCAAGGTATCGACTGTGAGCCGGATTCACTGTCTGCAAGTCCGACATGTACTCTTTATTGCCTCGGTCGATTGGCGCAGTTGGTTAGCGCGCTTCCTTGACATGGAAGAGGCCAGGGGTTCGAGTCCCTTATCGACCACTCGATTGAATGGGAATCTAGAACATAGGTTCCCATTCATTATTTGGTGGTTCAGCAAACCAACCGGTGTGCAACGATTCGCAGATGCAGTCAGCAGCCAGTCGGATTATTAGCGGCCGATCCCTTGATCGCGTCATCAATTTTTCCGATGCTGTCGTTGCCGTAGCAATTACCGTTCTCGTGCTTCCTATCGTGGCAATCGACGGACCCACGGCAGGGCATTCAATGATCGATGTACTCCAGGACAACGCTGGGCAAATCCTTGCCTTTCTCGTCACCTTTTTTATGTTGTTCGTTTTTTGGCAGGGCCACCATCGCGTATTTGAAAACTTTACATCAATAAATAACACCATTATGTGGCTGAATGCCGCATGGTTGGCCACGGTAGCTTTCTTGCCATGGCCGAGCAAACTCATTGATATGGGTAGCGACAGCATTGGTGCTGGCTGGCTCTATTGCTTGACCCTCTTCTTGAACGCCATATTTCTTCACCTGATCTACCAAGTTGGCCGTAAAAATCAAAGCTTGCTCGTTAACCCTGGTCTATGGCCTTCTTGGGTTTCCATCAGTTTTGTCTTCGCAATTGCATTCGCATTGACGTTCATTGCATGCCTGGTATTCCCAGGCATTGCTTTGTGGTTTCTTTTCTTACTTTTTCCGCTGCGGTTCTTCATTCAGCAAAATGGAAAACTCCCCAAGTTCCATAAAACTTAAGTCACTAGCGACACGCCCTCGCGTGCCAATGCAACGAGCCGTGAGATCGCTTGAAAAAATTTCTTATGGAATCCACCTTTGGACTTCTCCGGTGAAAATAAATCGTCCAGTTCGAACTCATCCATGCATACCAACTCATAGTGCGATAGAACTTCCGACCGGTCACTGAGTACCACAGCCAGGCCAACACGTGGGTTTTCCCCACCCCGAAGCCCATCCAGGTCAATGCCCGCCCGCCCCTCAGGTTGGGCTCCACGCTTCACGAGCTTCCTCTTGCTCTCTGGCCCGCGGCTGAAGCGCCGCAAGAACGCCTCAAGGGCGCCTACTGCTGCTACCTGGGAGGGCTGGTCTGATGCGGGATACAGGGATCATTACTGACACTTGAAGGCCGCGGTAGCGGTACCAGCTCGTCTATAGCTGCACGAATACATGAGGCTTGCGGTCAGCCAAAGCCCGAGGATCGGACACGATTCACGCGGCCTAGTTCCGGCATGGCACGATCAAACCATGCAGCAGGAAAACTCAGGTTCCGTCGAATCAATGGCGCATGGGGATATTCCCTCCCTATACCAATGGCCTACCAGTGCGATCGACCGCCAAAGGCCGTGGATTCGTTGCAACATGGTGATGTCTTTAGACGGCGCGGTCGTCGATCAAGAAGGAAAATCAGCAGGACTGGGCACCGATGCCGATAAGCGAGTATTTATCGCTGTGCGACGAGATAGCGATGTGATTCTCGTAGGTGCGGGAACTGCTCGTGCTGAGGGCTATCGCCCAACGTCTGTTCCGATCGCACTCGTAACGAATAGTTTGAATTTTACTTCCACCATGCCGCTCTTCGCCGATGCCACCGAAGATTCCCCGAGAACACTCATTTTCACTCACGCACGTGCAGCGGCCAAGGCACCAAAGTGGCTCGACACGATAGCAACGCTTATTCCGTGTGGTGCGACCCAAGTTGAGTTACCTCTCGTTCTCGATGAACTCCACCATCGAGGCTTGGATAGAATTCATTGCGAAGGTGGACCTGCACTACTGACCTCGCTACTGACTGAATCTCTTTTGGACGAGCTACTTCTCACAGTCACACCAGTCCTTCTTGGTGGTGGCTCAACCATGATCACGACAGCCTTGGGAAAAATTCAGGGCGAATACACGCAGGTGCGCACTGATGAAGGAACCGTACTTATGCGATTCGCACCTAATTATCGGGCTTAACTAAATCGGCGACTCGATCATGATTCGCGGTACGGTCAGGTCATGAATACTGGTGTTGTAATTCTGTGGACCTTTGCCATCGTGACTGCCATGTTTGGTTTGGCATTTATTTGGACAGGGCTGAAGAGCGAGCGGAGTTACTGGAAACAACGCGACCCTCACGGCAATGCGCACACGGATGCCACAAAACTTCCCATCGTGATCCGAAATGCATTTCAGTACTCTGCCGGCGAAGTTCGCGCACCCCTTCGCATTGCTGCTATCGGAGTTCTTCTCACGTACATAGCGGGGATTTTTGCGGTCGTGGCCATAATCGTGACGGTGACTTCGGCGTAGCAGACCTACGGGTGCGAATCACCGGCCTCATCCACCGGTGGCGCAGTATTAGTTCCATCGTTAGGACAATCACCCATCCAAAATTGACTCTTCGGCGGCAGCGGAATTTCACCTGGGTGAGCCCGCAGCCATAAGTCTGTTGAAGTGAGATATCCACTGAGTGCGAGTTGCCCGCCTGTATCCGACGTGTCCCAACCACAATTTGGTACGGGGTCACTTGTACTTCCCTCTGAAGCACAGCCAACTACAGCCAACATCACCGTTGTGCACGCTGCGCACAGCATGGATGATCGACGCATCTTCACATCATCACGCTACTTTTCATTCGAAGACCAACGGTGCAGCGACTCTACCCAGTCACGGCGCAAGCATCAAAACCAGACAGTGCCGCTGCCCATTTGCTACCAGCTTCTGATCCAAAAAGCTCTTCTGCATAAGCGAAAAGACGAAGAAGTTCCGTCCGCTCACCTTCGACAAGGGCTCGGTGAACTTGTGCCTTCCATTCGATCTCGTCGACCGCCATGTCATCAGTATGGCTCTGATGGGCGATGCCTACCATTGCACCATGGCACTGTTTATCAATATTGAGTCAAATGGCGATCCGGGCATTCATCACCTCGGCCGAGCCCTTCGCGAATTACAAGATCAGGTAGCGGCAACTGGAGCAGATGACTCACTCGCTGAGCGTGCAGCGTTGGCTATCGATCAGATTAATGTGTCACTTGATCCGGTTCGGTACATCGCTGCTCGCGATAAGGGCTGGGATGACACCCAGCGGGCTCGCGGTTCGAGAACCCTGAATCCCGCGTATCTGACCCGCCATGTCACCCGAGAATCTTTTTTAGCGACAGTGAATTTTGGGAGTTTTTATCTAGGTGGCAATGGTGCTGTGCATGGAGGTGCGATTCCGCTGCTGTTTGATCAGGTACTTGGACAGCTTGCGAACTATGGCCGCCCAATTTGCCGCACTGCTTACCTAAATGTTGATTTTCGCAACGTGTCCCCATTGGACACCGACCTGGAGGTTCGAGCGCATTTCGAGAGCATTCAAGGTCGTAAGCGTTACACATATGGCGCCCTTTATCACGGGGAAATTCTGACGGCAGAAGCTCATGCACTCTTCATTGAACTCAAGGAAGGCGCATCATAAACACCTAATAAGCGAATTTCCTTACGTCAATCATGCTTTGATTTCCATATGAGGCCACTGCCGGTATTTGTTCAATATCAGGGCGAGGTCTATGCCGGATCAATGATTGCGTGGCGCAATATTGAAGGCATCACCCATGGCGTCACTTTCGGTGCTGGACTCGTTCGATTCCGTCGTTTTGATCGGGATTACGAACTGTGGTTTACCCAAGGTGCGATCCGACCCGCAAACCCAGATGACGATTCAGTTCCAGATGAAGCGTGGACAGCTGAAGCAGTTGAACGATTTCTATCAACACTCCAAGAAGACCAAACCGACACGTGAGTTAAGTAATCGACTTCCAATGGTCAATAACAACATCGGAAGTTGTGACGAGAGCGATATTACGGATGGTGTACTTCAATAGGTAAGGAACATACTCGGGAGGATCTCCCGCAATGCAATCACTCAACACAGTGCTTTTATAACCGGCGTTTGTCGCTTCGATAGTCGTACCCAAAACCGCGAGGTTTGCGGACATGCCGGTGATCACTAGTGATTTGATGCCAAGGTTGCGCAGATAGTTGTCTAGTGGTGAGGATGCAAATGAGGTCAGTCCTAATTCGCGTTCAATGATCAGATCTTGTGGTTGAGGATCTAGTCCAGGAGCAACTGGGCCAAGCCCACCACTCCATTCACCGCCTGAGGCTCGACCGCGAATTAAGTCATTCGTTGGTCGCCCAATGCCGTGCGCGCGCCAACTGTTGTTGATGAAGATGATTTGCACACCTGCATCCCGAGCCGCGTGATTTAACGTCGCAATGTGACCTACGAGGTCGATATCTTCGGCACTTTTCGCAAGCCCAGGAATTCGAGGATTAACTGGGTCGAGCAATTTTGCCTGGGTCTCGACCACGAGCACAGCTGTTGTCGAAGGATCCAAGAAAGGTCCAACATCCATTGCCATGTTCACTCCACCTGTAGTCGATATTCAAGGAGCGCTCAGGCTAGTGCAAGAGTGGCATTCAGGACAGGGTTTTGGCTTGCAACTACTTACGAGAACGCTTTTCGCGAACCCGCATCATGATGCGTATTGGCGTGCCGTCAAAACCATATTCCTCGCGAAGTCGTCGTTCAATGAATCGCCGATACCCCGCCTCTAGGAAACCTGTCGTAAACAAGGCAAATGTTGGAGGACTCGTGGCAACCTGAGCACCAAACAGAATTCTTGGCTGCTTGCCGCCGCGAATTGGATGCGGATTCGATTGCACAATTGAGGCCAAGAACTGGTTGAGTCGCCCAGTTGACACTCGGGTCTCCCACCCGGCGAGCGCAGCTTCAATGGCAACTTCGAGTCGTTCAATATGGCGACCCGTTTTTGCCGACACATTGACATGCGGTGCCCAAGGCACCTGCACAAGATCACGTTCAATTTCACGCTCGAGGTAATGACGGCGTTCTTCATCTGTGAGATCCCACTTGTTGTAGGCGATCACGATCGCCCGGCCAGCTTCTTCAGCCATCGAAATGATCCGAACATCTTGCTCACTAATTGGTTCTGATGAATCAACCAATATCAGCGCAACTTCTGCGCGATCAAGGGCCGCGGTTGTGCGCAGTGTCGCGTAATACTCGTGCCCGCTTGCTTCTTTCGCGCGGCGACGAATACCTGCGGTGTCAACGAACCACCACCACTTTTCTTTGAGTTGTACAAGTTCATCCACAGGATCCACCGTCGTACCAGCGACTGAATCGACGACTACACGCTCTGAGCCAGCCATCGCATTGAGCAAAGATGACTTACCAACATTTGGCTTGCCCAGCAGCGCGACTCGGCGTGGCCCAACTCCACGCATCCGGCCTTTGCCCTCCTCGGGCAAGACTTTCACGATTTGATCGAGTAGATCTCCCGATCCACGACCATGTTGAGCGGACACTGGATACGGTTCACCCAGACCAAGTGACCACAATGATGTAGCTTCCATTTCAAGGAGCGCATCGTCTGCCTTGTTCGCAACCAAAATCACCGGCTTACCTGATTTACGCAACACTTCAACGACAGCCTCATCGGTGTCAGTGGCTCCGACCGTGGCATCCACGACAAATGCAACCGCATCTGCATCATTAATCGCGCGTTCAGCCTGAGCTGCGATAGCAGCCGCCATGCCCTTTACCTTGCGATCCCAGCCTCCTGTATCGATGAGAATGAAACGTTTTCCGTTCCAATCGGCCTCATACGTCACACGATCACGCGTAACACCAGGAAAATCTTCAACTACTGCTTCGCGTCGCCCGATAATTCGGTTCACAAGAGTGGATTTACCTACGTTTGGGCGCCCAACGATCGCAAGCACTGGCCAACCCTCGGTGTTGTTCTTTTCTGTGAGATCAGCAAGATCTTCATCAAATTCACCGAATTCGGCACGTGCAGCAGCGAGCGCTAATTCAAGGGCGGCGTCGTCTTCAACATCATCCACGTCCGTATCGACCTCATTGAATTCGGGTGTATCGAGATCGCCGTCTTCACCGTCGATTGATAGCCAACCGTCAGTCATGCCCTGCCTGCTTTCGTTATCGCGCCCGAGCATCTGCTCGAGCTTGGCGCACCAGTTCGCCTACTGTCTGGACAGTGGCTAGCGCACAAGGATCGCCAACAGGCGAAATCTGAATAGGTGCTTCAAACAGGATACCGATGTGTGAGCGTGGTCTTGGCGGGTCGGTCGCGACCTTGCCTCCGGCCCCGGTGACCGACACTGGGATCACAGTGGCTCCAGTGGCTGCTTGAAGATGCCCCAATGAGGGGAATTGACCCATGAGTCCAATCGCTGCCCCGTGTTTCAAGAGCACTATTGCCCTTTGCGCAGCCGTGTACCCCGGCTCGACCAATGCGATGTCCCCGCCTAGATAGCGCGTCTTCTTGGAAAGAACCTGACGCAATGCACCATCAATCACCACATGAATGGGTCGAGGCGAACAAGCATTCACCACAGGGGCCACCAGAATTCCCTCGCCCTCTATATCAAAAATAACCGGCCCAACCATCGGTATGAGCTCTAGCCCTTGAACATCAACGTTGTACATCGCCTTGAGAGCCGGCGATGTGAGATTTCGAAGAGTTGCGGCTCGCGAGAACCCCACCATTACTGAGCTGCTTCGGCGCGTACGACAACCTCTGCGATGACTTCATCAAGAGTCATATCACTGGTGTCGATCTCGAATGCTTCCTTGCTTTGCGTCAGAGGACTGGCTTTACGGGTTGAGTCGAGATGATCGCGACGCTGTAAAGCCTCACGCGTCGCCTGAATGTCTTTGACTGTCGCCGATGCGCTACCCGCCTCTTCCTTTGCGCGGCGCAAGGCTCTGATTTCAGGACGAGCCGTGAGGAAAATCTTTACTTCAGCATCCGGCAGTACCACAGTGGTGATGTCGCGCCCTTCCACAACAATGCCTGTTCCATCACTTAAGGCCTGTTGCGCTTCCTGACGCTGCATCAACACGAGAAGAGTTCGAACATCCGAGATCGCACTCACCGCACTCACGGCCGACGTGACCTTTTCCAGGCGGATGGCTTTACTCACATCGATACCGTCAACAACAATTGTGGGCATTTGTGGATCAAAGCCACTGAGAATCTTCGGCTGTGTGCAGAAGTTCGCGACTTCGTTTGCATTACTTGGATCAATCCCCGCTTCAAGTACTGCCCAGGTCATCGCCCGGTACATCGCTCCTGTATCTAGGTAACGCCACCCGAGGGAGTGCGCAGTCCCCCGACACACGCTGGATTTCCCTGAACCGGCTGGGCCATCAACGGCAATGATCATCGGTTTCATGCGATGCCCTTGACATCAAAGTCTCTCGATACCAAGGCCGTAATGAGAGCTTCGGCTACTTCCGGTCTAACGGAAAGTTCGACCAGACCACTTGGTTTGCCAAGAACGTGTTCTATACGGACATCTTCCAAGTTGATGCTTGCATCACCTGCTGCAACGAATAGCCGAGCGAGCTCACCAGGCTTATCTTCAATGAGCACTGCAACCTGACTGAACGGGATCTCAGCGTTGCCATGTCGTCCCGGAATACGAGCCTTGCCTTCTGCACCAGCCCGAAGAATGGCATCCAAAATTTCGGCATGCTCATGATCACCATGTGCAAGTTCTTGTAACGCTCGGAGAACTTCCTGAAGCTCAGCAACTACCCCACCCATAACTTCAGCCACGGGACCGGCGTTTTCCGACAAAATATCCACCCAAAGTGCGCTGTCTGAGGCCGCGATACGTGTCATATCCCGCAATCCCTGTCCAGCAACAGCTATGTGCTGTTCTTGCGCCGCAACTAATTGCGCAGCTAACGCACTACTCACAATTTGAGGTGCATGAGATACAAGGGCAACCGCCTGATCATGCTCCGCAACCGTCATGCGCACGGGTATAGCCCCGCAGGTGAGCGCTAATTGCTCGACAGCTGATTGAGCTTCGCTAGAGGAATCAGGAGAAGTTGTGACGATCCATAACCGATCATCAAAAAGATCTTTACGAGCAGCAGCAGCGCCCGATACCTCTCGTCCAGCCATCGGGTGTCCGCCTACGAGCCGAACAGCATCGGCTCCACCTTCAATGGCCTGCTTCAAAATATTGTTTTTCACACTCGTTACATCAGTAATGACTGAGGTTGGGAATTCAAGACTTGCCCTCGAAAGAACCCCTGCAGCGAAGCGAGGTGGAACTGCCACGACAATAATTTGCGGAGCATTGGATTGACCACTATTGAGCATGTATGGGCGACCGGCACCCATTGCAACCGCAGTCTCCACTTGATCAGCATCTACATCCTGCAGCCACACCTCGACATTGGCCCGAGTTAGCGCCAGCCCTATTGAGGCACCGATGAGACCCGCACCAATAACCAGTACCGGACCAACAACGGGCGTAGCAACACTCACGACTTCACGTCCGGGCGCAACACTTCTGCACCTCGTAAGTACACATGTCGAATATCGGAGCGTGCGATATCGGCGTCAACGTGAAGCATCACCCGCACAGTGAGAGCTAGTGCCCCGTCGACATCAATTTCTTGGGCACACATTAACGGCACATCACCAAACCCAAATTCACGAGCAGCTTTCGCGGGGAAACCAGAGTGAATATCTGGGGTACAAGTGAAGAGCACACTCACTACATTTTCGGTTGTGATCTGGTTGCGTTCTAAAATGGCAGTAAGCATCTCGCCCACTGCCTCGAGCATTTCCGCGGAGTCATCCTTGGTCAGGCACACCGCACCCCTGATCGCACGCATGGGCGCAGCCTACAGACCAACAGCCGTATAGAGCGCGTGCAAGTCCGAACCAACGAGTTCTTGGACTTGGCCGGATTTGAGGTTCCCTAGGTGAAGTGGCCCGATTCGCGTGCGAACCAAATCGATTACAGGGTGTCCGACTTGATCCATCAAGCGGCGAATAATGCGGTTTCGACCCTCATGAATAACGATTTCAATCATAGCTCGGTCTTTGGCCTGCTGAATGATGCGGACGGCATCGACCTTCATAGGACCATCTTCAAGTTCTACACCACTCTTGAGAAGTCGAAGTGTTTGCTGAGTAACCGTGCCTCCAACCGTGGCCACATAGGTCTTATCGACTCCGTGTGATGGATGCCCAACCCGATTGGCTAGCTCCCCATCGTTCGTCAGAAGGAGTAAACCCTCAGTGTCCGCATCAAGGCGTCCGATGTAGAACAAGCGCTCAGGGCGATCCAAGATGAGATCTCCAATGCAGCGTCGACCTTGCTCATCGTCCATAGTTGTGATGACTCCACGCGGTTTATTCAGGACCAGAACTACGTTATTAGGAGCGGTAGGAATTCTCTTTCCGTCAACATGGACGACGGCAGTCATTGGGTCAATGCGTAATCCCTGCTCTTCAACCACTTGACCGTTGACACTCACACGACCTTCTTCAATCAATTGCTCACAGCGTCGACGGCTACCAATCCCAGCCTTGGCCAGAACTTTTTGGAGTCGCAGTTCGGTGTCTAGCTCGGGTTCCTGGTCGGTCATTAGTCACCAAAAGCAACTGAATCGAGAACATCTTCAAGATCTGCAAGATCCGGAAGATGTTCGGCCAATGGTGGCAAGTCATCAAGTGAAGCAATTCCTAATCGCTCGAGGAATGTTGAAGTTGTCCGATACAGGATTGCTTGTGACTCATCTTCATGGCCGGCTTCTTCAATGAGACCACGAGCAATAAGTGTGCGAATAACACCATCGACATTAACTCCGCGAACCGCTCCAACACGACCACGTGTTACCGGCTGGCGATATGCAATAACCGCCAAGGTCTCAAGTGATGCCTGTGTTAACCGGGCCTGTTGACCGTCAAGCACATAGCGTTCAACGACTGGCGAACAATCAGCACGCGTGTAGTAACGCCAACCGCCGGCAATTTCGCGGAGTTCAAACCCACGTATAGCCTGGTCGTACTCCACAACTAGTGCGCGAACGGCAGACTCGACTTCATCGGTAGTCTGGCGGGTCGCTTGTGCTAGCGCCACGATGCTCATGGGTTCATCCGCCAAAAGAAGCAGAGCCTCGATTGCAGCAGACAGACTTGGAGCACCTAACTCTTCG
>WLOE01000045.1 GCA_009699465.1 Actinomycetota bacterium
AAAACCTACTGATTAATTCTCGCTTTGTGCAGGTGGTTCAACCACAGTGAACGGGTACGTGGCCGCTGCATCATCAAAGGTCACCCGCCATTGATAGCGACCAGCATCGAGATTGATCGGTGCAAAATGAAAGATTGCCCAAAGCGGGATTTCCGCACCCGGATATGAACCATTGGGCATAGTGGCGCCCGCGTGGTATTCGAAATTCATCGCCAGCGGTACGTCAACTGGCTGTCCGTCGGCATCGGACAACACAAAATTCCAGGTGAGGTCGCCTAAGCCCATTCGACTTGGGCTCACGTGTGTTCGTACGACCAGCGAGAGCGGGGGAACGGGGCGAAAGGTCCAGTTCCAACCCATTCCTAAGCCATACAGATTGCCATTTTGGATCTCTGCCCGGTTAGCAACCGTCAGCATGGTGATTTCAGCCATGTGGTGACTCTAATTGGGTCATGGACCGATACATGAGTGAAGGCCCACTGCAACTGCAGCGGGCCTTCACTCATGTGTATGCAGTAGTGGTTACTTCACTTCGA
This sequence comes from Actinomycetota bacterium, assembly GCA_009699465.1. Classification (GTDB taxonomy): domain Bacteria; phylum Actinomycetota; class Actinomycetes; order S36-B12; family S36-B12; genus UBA11398. The sequence continues at coordinate 537 of WLOE01000045.1, forward strand.
AGGTGTAGGTAGCAACAACGGTGCTGCCATTTGTGGCTGTGACCTTGGCAGTGCCTGGAGCAATAGCGTTACCGCCAGCTCGGCTGGTTGAAGTGCCAGAAGTCTTGGCATCGCTGACCACCACAACCTTTGGATTGCTGGACTTGAATTTCACCTTGTCGACGAAACCATGGAACAGGAACGCTTGGCCCTTCACTAACTTGATGGTCTTGCCCTTATCAGCCTTTTTCACGGTGATAGGCGTCCACGTTGAGGGGCTTCCACCCATGAGACCAGTGGCCGAGCCTGTAGGGCTTGGTGTTGGAGTTGCTGTCGCAGCAATGGCACTAGGCGCAATGAGGGCGCAAGCGCCAACCACAGCGATAGTTCCGGCAAGAATGGCGTTGGTCTTTCGCATGATCAGTCCTTTGGTAGCAGAATCTTGCAACTTTGACGTTACCCAAACACGGGACGTTCCCATGATGTTCTTGGGAAAGGTTAGTCTGAAGACATGATCGAAGTACGCAACCTGACCAAGCAGTACGGAAGTGTCACCGCCGTCGATGACATCTCCTTCACCGTTTCCTCGGGCCAGGTCACAGGATTCCTGGGACCCAACGGCGCAGGAAAGTCCACCACCATGCGCATGATTTTGGGTCTTGATCGTCCGACCGGGGGATCGGTCCTGGTCAATGGATCGCCGTACCGCAATAGTTGCGCACCCGTCCATGAAATCGGGGCTCTGCTCGAAGCCAAAGGCTTCGATAAAGCTCGCTCGGCACGCAATCATTTAATTGGTCTGGCTGCCTCGGCAGGAATTGGAACCGCGCGAGTTGATGAAGTGTTAGCCCTCGTGGGTTTGAGTGATGTCGCTAAGCAAAAAGCCGGTGGGTTTTCACTGGGTATGGGTCAACGTCTTGGTATCGCGGTAGCTCTCCTTGGCGATCCGGGCATTGTGATGCTCGATGAGCCCGTGAATGGTTTGGATCCTGATGGTGTGCTGTGGATTCGCACACTCCTGCGAGCCCTCGCAGATGAAGGTCGCACGGTTTTCCTGAGCTCGCATCTCATGACTGAAATGGAACTCATTGCTGATCAACTGATCATCATTGGACGCGGAAAGATTCTGGCTGATACGTCAATGACACAGTTCATTGAATCGTGGTCTTCAAATCGGGTGCGAGTGATGACTTCAGATGTAGCCGCACTACAAGGCGTGCTTGCCGATCGCGCACAAGCGTTCGAAAGAGATCATCACGGCGCTTTAATAGTCACCGGCCTCCATGCTGCGCAAATCGGTCAGGCCGCATACGAGGCAGGGCTCGTCGTTCTTGAACTTACGCCGTTGGCCGTTTCCCTTGAGCAGGCCTTCATGGAGCTCACCAAGGATTCGCTTCAATTCCACACGGGAGAGGTAGCAGCATGAGCCTGCCGACTCACCAAATCCCAGCAGGTGCCGGCGTGAGCTTTCCTCGTGTAGTGCGGTCTGAGTTCATCAAATTACGCACGTTGCGTTCAACTTGGATTTTGCTGGGTTCGATGTTGGCGCTGTTCATCGCCTTTGGAGTGATTGCTGCCCTGGCCTCAACTGGTCAGATCAACGATGCTCGAGGTGGTCCGCCGCAATCCCTTGGTCTTGATCCGGTCACAACGGTGCTCACTGGTGCGGGCTTCGCATTACTGATCATGGCTGTTTTCGGCGTTCTTTCTGGCGCTCGTGAATATGGCAGCGGCATGATCCGCACCACGTTGACGTTCGTGCCAAAACGGCTACCAGTTCTCTGGGCCAAGGTGTTAGTGCTGATTGCGTTTGTATTACCCGTCGTAATTCTTGCAGGAATCGGTGCCTTTTATTTAGGGATGGCGGTGTTGTCGGCAGCGGGAGATGAAACCGCTTCGCTCAGCAACAGCTCCGCACAGCGAGTGCTCATTGGCCTTGCCGGATACATCACGGGCATGGCCATTATTGGGTTAGCGCTGGGCCTAGCAATGCGATCGATGCCCGGAGCTATTGCCACTGTAATTGGTGGAGTGCTGATCCTGCCTGCATTGCTTACCGCACTCCTGCCGGAAAGCTGGCGATCAGTGTTGAAGTACCTACCGTCGAATGCGGCGGCACCGTTCACTGAGGTGAATGTTCGCGCCGACCTATTGGCGCTGGTTCCCGGAATCGTGGTGTTCGTGGGTTGGGTTGTGTTAAGCATCGCTGTTGCAGCTTGGCTATTCGCCCGACGAGATGCGTAAATTCTTGTAGTGTAAAACCTTCACGATTTTGATAATGAAGGAGTTCACATGCGCTACCGCAAACTTGGAACCACAGGTGTAGAAGTCAGTACCCAATGCCTGGGAACAATGATGTATGGCGCTATGGGCAATACCGATCACGATGATTGCATTTCCCAAATTCATCACGCTCTTGATTCAGGTATCAATTTCATTGACACCGCAGATGCCTATTCACAAGGCGAAAGTGAAGTCATTCTCGGTAAAGCCCTTGCAGGTCGCCGCGATGACGTAGTGGTTGCAACCAAGGTGTTCAACCCCATTGGTCAAGGCTTGAATCGCCGGGGAACTTCGCGCCGCTGGGTGATCCAGGCTTGTGAGGATTCGCTACGCAGACTCAACACGGATTACATCGATCTGTACCAAGTGCATCGCTTGGACTGGGATGTAGATATTGAAGAGATCATGGACGCAATGTCGTGGCTAGTACAACAAGGCAAGGTGCGCTACCTGGGTTCATCGACCTACCCGGCCGAATGGATTGTGGAAGCACAGTGGGCTGCCCGTCGTCGCAACTCACAACGCTTTGTCTGTGAGCAACCGCAATATTCAATTTTCGCTCGCGGAATTGAAACTGATGTGTTGCCAACGGCGTCGCGTCACAACATGGGTGTCATCCCATGGAGTCCACTTGCCGGCGGTTGGCTCACCGGAAAATACCGTCGCGAAATCGGTCTTCCTAAGGATTCTCGATTCGGCAATGGCAGCAACTTCGCACGTATGTCTAAATTAGATGAACAGCCAGATGTTCTCGATGCGCGGTACGAATTGGTGGAACAACTAGATGAGGTGGCAAAGAACGCCGGCATTACGTTGACCCAGCTGGCATACGGATTTGTCGATGCCCATCCTGCAATCACGTCAACCATCATCGGCCCCCGCACCAGGGCCCAACTCGATGACGCAATCGCCGCATCAGACATCACGTTAGACACCGCAACCTTGGATGCCATCGACGCGATTTGCCCGGTGGGGTCGATGGCGCCGGGAATCAGTAACAGCGCGCCAAACCCGGCATTTAAGCGCGGAAATCGTCGCCGCTCGTAAGTGCGTTGCCTCGGTGAAGACGCGGCAATGGCCTAGCATCGAGATGTGAAGCTGAAGAAGATCTCGGAATCGATCAAGCTTGGCTTAGGCATGCGCAAAAGCACGCGGATCGAAGTAGGGGATGTTGAAGCGCGTCGCGAGGCATTTCGCACATTTAGTGAAAAATTAGCGGCTGTCGATGAGTTTCCGCCTGATGTAGTCACCACTGACATTGTGGTTACTGGTCGGCACGGTCAACGAATTCCTGCGCGCGTGTACCGCAAAAAAGGCTCCACACATCGCGGTCTCATGGTCTTTGTTCATGGTGGTGGAATGATCGTTGGATCCATCGACTCCAATCATTTAACCGTTTCGCGCTATGTGGAACGCACAGGTATCACCGCATTGGCTGTTGGATATCGCCTCGCGCCTGAACATCCATATCCGGCTCAACAAGACGATGTCATTGAAGCCGTTGCATGGGCCCATTCCCATGCAGGAGAACTCAATATTGATCGCGCTCATATTGGACTTGTGGGTGAAAGCGCTGGTGGCGGAATTGCAGCTGGAGTTGCTTTGCGTTTGCGTGATTCCGGTACCTACCCAATCGCCTGCCAACTGTTGGTGTATCCAATGCTTGATGACCGCACTCAGAGTGCCGGAGCGATGGCATCAAAGTTTTTAACGTGGACTGTTGCTGACAACCAAACAGGTTGGAATGCATTACTTGAGGGCAAGGCTGGTACTGCCGATGTTCCCGAATACGCAGCACCAGCGCGTGTGAAGAATCTTGCAGGGCTACCACCAACCTATGTTGAAGTTGGAACCCTAGATCTCTTTCGAGATGAAGACGAAAAATTCGCGAATGATCTCCAAGCAGCAGGGGTAGAAGTTGAATTTCACCTACGGGTAGGAGCTCCACACGGATTCGAAGTCTTCAGCCCAGAATTACTGCCACGAGTCTTTCGTCAGCGCGCCGAATTTTTAGCGAAATATCTCGGGGACTAGCGTTCCCAACGCACGAGGTGCATCACTTGTGTCGCTCGAGTGGCAGCTACATAAAGGTCAGCTCCACGTTTGGTTTGTGAAGACATCCCATCTGGATCAATGACAAACACCACGTCAAACTCCAAGCCCTTCGTGTCGCGGGCAGTCAATATGGCAATCGGTGCATCCAACGCCTTATCGCCTATCCCGAACTCAGTACTAGCGTTCAAGAGCACCTGTGAAAGTTCCTCGATCTGATCATCGGGAACGATCACTGCGGTACGACCAGCCAGATTGACGACGGCATTCAGCACTAATTGAGCAAGTTCTTCAGGAGTGATGGTGTGCTCAATAACAGCAGCGCCATCGCGCACTGGATGCAGTTCTGGTGCATCGCCGCCGGCTGCAGTGAGCAATGCGGTCGCAACATCGGCAATCTGCTGTGTGATGCGGTACGTCACCGTGAGGACATGAAGATCAAGCTTGCCCTTCACGCCACCAAGAGCTTCTTCCCAATTGCGGGCACCAGAAGGGTGACTTGTCTGCTGCACATCGCCCACGATGGTCATGGATTTGCGAGTAGCTCGGCGCGATAACACCCGCCAGGCCATCCGTGAAAGTTCTTGGGCTTCGTCCACAACGATGTGGCCATAGACCCAGGTGCGATCCAGGGCAGCTAATTCAGCTACCGACCGACGCTCACTTGAACTGCCCATGCGACCAACGAGGCCAGCTGCGTCGATCCAGCCACCCATATCGGTGTTATCTAAAGCTTGGGCAGCATGCTGTAATTCATGCCGACGCTCGGTGGACTCACGAGCGTTGGCCAGTGCAGCCTCTGGGTCCCATGGGCCAAGAAGTTCGGCAGCTTCATCGATGAGAGGGATGTCATCGATAGTCCAAGGATCGGTAACCTCGCGAAGAATGTTCAGCTGTTCGCGGGCACTTAAGATTCCGTCGGCCGCATCGCCAAGAAGCCATGGGTCACTGAGCAGGTTGCGAACAAGGTCATCAGGCTTTATCGGAAGCCACATGAGATTAAGTTCGCGACGCACGTTTTTATCTTCAACTAATTCGCTGACATAGTCCTTGCGCAAGTCTGCGTCACCAGCATCTTCGCCACGCTGCTTGGCTCGAAAACCAGCAAGGTAATCAAGTGCGCGTAACAGGAATGGGTCGCGACCGCCATGGAAACTTTGATGACGACCCACCGAACGTTCGGCATCTTGCAGCTGACGACCGGTAATTTTGACTTGAGAACGATCTTCGAGCGTGATCACTACGTCGCTCTTGGGAATCACGCGACGCAGCTTGACCGCATTGGCAATGACTTGTGCCATCCGTGGATCACCCTTGACTGCAGACACCTCATCTACGTCATATTTACGCGCATCGATACCAGGGTAAAGCTGACCGGGAGTCAGGAGTACGACGTCGGTCTCACCAAGGCTGGGGAGTACTTGGTCGATATAGTGCAAAAACGTTGGTGACGGGCCAACGACCAGCACACCATCGCGAGCGAGTTTTTCGCGGAAGGTGTAGAGCAACCAAGCCGCTCGGTGGAGTGCCACAACAGTTTTGCCGGTACCAGGGCCACCTTGCACAACAGTGAGTTGATTGAGCGGGCTTCGAATAATTGAGTCTTGATCTGCTGCGATTGTGGCGATGATGTCACCCATGCGGCCATCGCGCGGTGCGTCTAGTGCTGCTGCAGCTGCTCGTGACTCGGTCAAGGTTGGGTCGTTCAGGATTTCATCTTCAACGTGAGTCACGGTGCGATCGCGCAACACAATGCGCCGTCGCAGTTGAATGCCTTGAGGATTGGCAAACGTAGCTTGATAGAACGGTGCCGCGTTTGGCGCACGCCAATCAATCAATGCCGGGTCTCCTGCTGAGTCGCGTAGCCCAATGCGGCCAATGTGATGACTTCCTTGTTCGCCATCAATGCGACCAAAACACAAGCGGGTATCTGATGCCCGCGCCTGGCGAATCTGAGCCGTGAGGTTATCCATCATGGCTTCGCGTTCAAGATCGTCTTGGCCCGTGCCAGTACTTAATTGATGTGAAGTGGTGTTAATTCGCTCATCAAGGTGTTCGATGTAAGAAGCCAGCAAGGCGTAGCAATGATCGACATACGCTTGCTCTTCTTGAAGTGACCTGTCCATTGCACCCCCTTGAGGCAGTTACCTCTCCGATGTACCCGGATGAGGGGCCAACAGTCTGCCATGGGCTCTGACCACCGTGATCAGCAGTTGGGGGTTTTACCGGGTTAGAGTGATCAAATGATTGATCGTCAGCAATTGTTTGCGCACTATGAAGCAGGCATTGTGGCGGCGTTGGATCCAGCACTCGGAGATGCCCAGGCGGCCTGGAGTGATCCGGCCTTGTTTTGTGTGCTGCGCCACGAGGCATGCGCGGTGCTGACCGCGTGGAACCCCGGCTTTGAACAACTCTCCGACTCGGTGAACCAGGAGCGCAATACCCGTTTACGTACGCGAGTAGTGCTCAGTGGGCTTGAGTACTGGGAATCGCTCAACAGTGCACCCGATGGCACCTTTATCGAGCCTGGATATTTGGTTTGGGGGATCAGTCAAGAGCGGGCCTGTGAACTCGCCGCAGCCTTCGCCCAGTTCGCCATCTATTGGTACGACGAAACGGGCGAGCGATCAGTCATTGCGTGCGATTACGCCGTTGAGTGATCGAACGGTTCGGTCGCCTTATACGGATGTTCCGGATCGCGACCAGTCACGTATTTCGCGACACCGTAAATAGCTCCGGCGACCGGAACAGCGATCAAAGCGCCAACAATTCCCAAGGCGATAGACCCTGCGGCAATCACAATCACAATCGCAAGTGGGTGCAGGTTCACTGCCTTACCCATGACCAGCGGCTGCATCACATCGCCATCGAAACTGCCCACGATGATGGTGAGCACAATGACCAACAGGGCGGTCACCGGACCATTTTCTGCCAGCGCCACGATCGCGGCGAAGAAGGTGGCAATTGGTGCACCAATCACCGGGATGAATGCGCCAAGGAACACCACGGCCGCAAGAGCTGGTGCAAGTGGTACCTGCAGAATCAAAAGACCCACAAATACCAACGTTGCATCCAAGAACGCGATGACGACGATACCGCGGGTGTAGCCCGAAATTGAATCCCATGCAATACGGCCCGATACGTCGATATGTGTGCGTAGATTCTTGGGGATCCAGTTCATTAACCAGCCCCAAATGGTTTGTGGGGCCATCAAGAAGAAAATCACACCGAAGATGAATACCGAGCCCGCGATGATCAAGGTGCCAATGGATCCCAAAGCGCCGAATGCATCTCCAGCAATTCCCTTAAGAATCGAGGTGCCCCAGTTCTGCAGATTCGTGATGAGCGAGGAGAACTGATCATTGGACAGTCCAAGCGGACCAGTCTTCAACCAACCTTCGACGTCGTTGAGTCCCGCACCGATTGAATCAACCAACTTCGGACCCTCGGCGATGCTGGACTTCACCACGGTTCCAAGAATGACAACGACCAACGCCATGATGGTGATCAGTGCCAACACAAGCGCAAGTACCTTCGGCATGATCTTGTGGTAGAGGTTCATGACTGGCTGAGTCCAAGCAGTCACCAACAGGGCAAAGAACAAGGCGAACATCACTGGGAAAATTGTGTTGAAGATATACAGCACGAGCACGAGTCCAGCAACGACAACCAAGATTCGCCAAGTAAACCCAGCAAGGGTGCGCAAAGTATCCGGAACGTTTTCGTCGTTAGCCATCAGGTCAAGCCCCTTCAATGGTCGATAGTGGGAACGCTAGACCATGACGGGTGAAAAAGGTTGGTGCTTGGCTGCGTAGGTAGATGTATCCGCGCCGGGAAGTACGGGCAGGCGCTTTAGTCGATACGAATTAGTCGATACGAACGATGCCGTTAGGCGTATTAAACGCCACAGCCACCACGCCAGGGTCTTCAGCATCAACCCATTCGACGTAGACGCCATCCATCACATCCATAAATGAGCCGTCAATCCAAGGATTCACCGTTGCTGCGTCACCTGAGATCTCGATTCGGGCGACGGTGATATCCGTAGCGCCTGATGAGGGGTGCTGTGATGGATCGCTGAGCCATTGCACGAAGAACGGCAGTTGTGGATCTTCCATCGTGTTCAGCAGACCAATCTGCTTCCATTCCAGGCGAACACCATCGGGACGGATGCGGTGGCCAGGGGTTGCTTGGCGACCTAGACGCTCTTCTATGGGAGCAATGTCATCTGCTGACACCACCCAACTCATCCATCCGCCGCCATCTTGGGCGAACTTGCTGACTGCGCGACCAAAGGGTGCCTTGTCTGCTGCGGGATGATCCAGGGCTGAAACGACTTCGATGTAGGAGCCATTAGCCAAAGGCAAAATGAAGTTTCGGGTGCCGAACTGAGGGTGGCGTCCACCGTCGCGGAAACTCGCTCCGAGGTCAGCGCCAATGCGCTGGACAACGTCAGGAAGTTCACTTGCAGTACAGGCATATGAGATGTGGTCCAGCCGCATGAGTGCATCCTGCCCAATGGACTTTTCGGCCCCGACAGGGCCCCCCTTTCTCGCGAGGTGTGGGATGGTTCTCTACATGTCAACGCCAGCGCCGGGGGCGCAAATCGATAAGAAGAAGTCACTGATTCTGGGAGCGGTGGGCTTGTTCTTTATTGTCTTGATCTTTTGGAAGGTCATTCCACAGATCGGTAGTTACTCCGACGCCCTCGATGCGCTCAAGGGTATGGGCTGGGTGGCATTCGGGGTCGTGGTGATTGCGGTACTGGTCTACCTGACTTCCTATGGCTTCCCATTTATGGCAGCTACCCCCGGATTGAAATTCTGGCCTTCAGAGCAAATCAACCAAGCTGCCTTCGCGATCAGTAATGGTGTGCCAGGTGGCGGTGCCGTGGGCTTAGCTTTCCAATACGGCATGTTGTCGACCTACAACGTGGCACCTGCTGCAGCGACTTCAACGATCACAGCTGTTGGTATTTGGAGCACCTTTATTTCACTAGGGTTCCCGATTTTGGGTGTCGTGGCTTTAACGATCAGTGGTGAGAATGGCAGCTCTTATGTATGGGCTGGAGTCATCGGTCTGGTGATTTTGATAGCCGTGATCGTGGGGTTCACCATGCTGATGCGCTCTGAGCGAGCAGCTCGCTGGATCGGCAAGGTTGGAAATTCGGCAATCAAGCCACTGCGTGGACGCATCAAGAAATTAGCCACAATCGATCTCATCGGCCCATTGGTGTCGTTCCGCGAAAGTATGTACGACGTCTTGCGTCGTCGCTGGGCGTATTTGTCAGTGGCTCAAATTGCCGTCTCAGTGACTCAGTTCTTAATTTTGTATGTAGCCCTTCGTGGAATTCAAGGCTGGGATGAACCGGGGACTTCGATTTGGTTGGTGTTTGCCGCATTCGCAATCAGCCAAATCGGTCTGATGATTCCCATCACGCCAGGTGGTCTTGGCACTGTGGACGCAGTAATGATCGGCCTCTTGGTGAAATTCGGCGTTGACAATGGTGAAGCTACAGCGGCTGATCTGGTGTGGCGCGCAACTTCGTATGTACCTCAAATCATTATTGGCATCATCGCGCTGATTGCTTGGACTAAGAAAGCCGGTCAAAAATTTGCTAGCACATCAGCCCCAGTTACATAAGCGGCGTGTCGCTGTAATGGCAGTTATCTGCGCCCCCTAATGTGTGCACTGCTCGGTCGTCGCGGGAGGGGAAGCCTTCGACGGCCGAGCACTTTTTATTTTCGTTCGCGGTTATCCACAACACTGTGTTGTGTTGGATCTCATCCACAGTTTTCATGAGCTCGCTAGACGTGCGAAGGTCTTTCATCGTTGAGTGCGGGGATGACGACAACAGCGACGTTCAACTCACCAAATCTTCAGTCACCTGACCATGTGATCAGTGCACTGCCATTTCTTCTTGGGTTCATTCCTCAGGCAAGTGCAGTGCTGTTGTGGTTACACAAGCACACACTCGTGCTCACGCAACGTGTTGATTTACCTGATCCCACTGTCAGCGAAAACCCATCGCACGATTTACAAGTCTGGGCAGCGCAGGTAGCTCAAGCTTCGAGGCATGTAGACGCAGATCATGTGTGTATTGCCTTGTGTATGGAAGGTGAAATTACCATCAAGCATCGGCAACGCTCTTCATCAACATTGGCATCTGTGTTGTGCCGATCAATCGTTGATGTGGGGGCATTTCCACACGCCATTTGGCTTGTATTCGAGGATCAATGGGTTGAATTTGATTTCGCAACGGCGAGCTTTGAAGGGCAATGCCATGAGCTTGATCCGCAGATAGCTGCAGAGGTTGCAGAAGACTTCGCCTGCGCTGGTTATGAATACCTATCAACACGTCATGGTCTTGTTCACGAGGTCGCTGGTGATCCTGAACGCCAGGCAGCCGTACTTCAGGCCATGCACGACGACCCAGGTCTGGGTTTGGATCTCAGCAAGAACGACGAACGCGAGGTCATGATCGAAATGTTCATTGAGTCCTGCCAAGGCGTACGTGGAGGTGATGATCACGCAGCAAGACTGTTGTTGGCGCTCCTTGATGTTCAGGTTCGCGATGGCATCCTGTGGAAGTTAAGTGCGCAGGAACCACATGCCCAACTGATTATTTATCTGCGTTCGTTAGTGCGGTCAGCGCCACCTGGTTTGCGTGCGCCGGTGGCAACGATCGCGGCACTCTATGCGTGGATGCTTGGTGACGGGGCTCGGGCTAATGTTGTCTTGGAGCAAGCGTTGTCGGACGACCCAGAATATGCACTCGGTCGGCTTTTGCAAGTTGCGCTCACCAATGCGGTCCCGCCGAGTCGATGGGTCGAGATGATGCAGGCCATGTCCTATGAACGTGCCCGGGGCAATGTCGACTCATGATCGTTGGATGAAAGCCCCGGCTGGCTGGACGGCAACCTTCCACCGTTCCAAGAGGTATCTCGAGGGGCTCATTCGAATCCCTGAAACAGGTTGTCAGGCCTTTTCGGGACAGGTAGCATCCATGGATTCCCGAGCACTAGCGCTGGGAGATGTTCGTGCATTTCGTGTCGTGCTCGGTGAGAAATCCCTCGCTGGGTTGAGTCCCCCAATGACTGGAAGTTCGTGATGTCAGTTGTGCCGGTGTCCCGTATCTTTACCTCATTGGGTTTGAGTTTGAATGCAGTGCAGCGAGTGGGCGCGGTGGTGATTACCGGTCTATTACTGACTACAGGCTTTCTGGGTGTAGTGGCTCCTGCGGCGCGTGCGGATTCGATCACGGCAACTATTACCGGTTTCAATGGCCCAATAGCTGTGGCGGTGAATCCAGCGGGCACTCTGGCCTATTTCGCCAACGTCGGTAATAGCAGCGCACTATCGGTAGTTAATCTGAATACCAATACGATCACTGGCACTATTACGGTTCCCAGTAGTAGGTATGGCCTGGCGGTGAATCCAGCAGGCACCCTGATTTATGTCACTAATTACGGTGCCGGCACGGTGTCGGTGGTTGATCTGAGTACGAATGCGGTCACGGCAACTATCACGGGTTTTTCTAGCCCGACTGGTATTGCATTGAATCCAGCGGGCACTTTGGCCTACGTCTCCAACTACAGTAACAACACTCTGTCGGTGGTTGATCTGAGTACGAATGCGGTCACGGCAACTCTCACGGGTTTCAACGGTCCGTATGGTGTGGCGGTGAATCCAGCGGGAACGTTTGCCTACGTGGCTAATTACGGTGTCGGCACGGTATCCGTGGTGAATCTGAATACAAATACGGTCACGGCAACTATTACGGGTTTTAATACGCCATTTGGTGTGGCAGTGAATCCAGCGGGCACCTTGGCATATGTCCCCAACAGGCTTAGCAACACGGTATCGGTGGTGAATCTGAACACGAACACGATCACGGCAACTCTCACGGGTTTCTCTGAACCAAGTGGTGTGGCGGTGAATCCGGCAGGCACTTTGGCCTACGTCTCCAACATCTATAACAACACGGTGTCGGTGGTCGCTCTTGACCAGCCCGCATCAGGAAGTGCAGTAATACCTGCGGTGCCGGACAAAATGCAGGCAGTGCCACGACCCAGTACGGGCTGTGCCACGTTTGTTTCAGATACGTCGATCAACTGGTCTGGCATTGCCGGTACGGGTTGGAATCCTTCATGGGCACAGTGGGCTAATGGTGGACTCG
>WLOE01000046.1 GCA_009699465.1 Actinomycetota bacterium
AGATATTGACGATATTCGTAAAGGTCTGGCATCAAATGTAGATAGTCACATCATTTTTCTGGGTCGAATATCTGACGAAGAGAAAGTTCAAGCCTTGTATTCAGCAGATGTTTATATTGCTCCTAATACGGGTGGTGAGTCATTCGGAATCGTGCTCATCGAGGCCATGGCTGCGGGCACCGCCGTGTTGGCATCTGACTTACCGGCATTTAGCCGGGTGCTCGACGGTGGAGTCGCCGGTGCCATGTTCATTAATGAAGACAGCGTTGACCTTGCCAAACAAACAATTAGTCTTCTCGAAAATCCGCAACGTCGAGCAGATTTGGTTGCGGCTGGGTCGCAACGAGTCCTGCGTTATGACTGGGATCACGTAGTTGACGACGTCTTGGCGGTCTATGACAGCGTCACAATTTCTGGTGAACGCGTACATGAGGATTTACGCGGGCAAATCATTGGTCGCTTAAGTAGCGGAATTCCGGGGTTGCGTTGATATGAATTGGTATTGGTTTGTTGTCGTTGCTTTCCTTATCGCGGTTTTCGGTTGGTATTTAAGTTCGACGGCGGGCAGATTAGATCGACTGCATCGCCGCATCGAAACAGCAACCTTCGCCCTTGATTCGCAATTACTTCGTAGGTCTTCTATTGCGATCGAGTTGTCGGTAGCAGGTGTCTTGGACCCAGCATCGTCAGAAATCTTGGCTGAGACAGCACACGATGCGCGATTAGCAACGGACGCGGCAATGGCAGTGCGGATTCCAATTGAATCCTCGTTATCTGAAGTACTCATCCAGGCATTAGATGACCCTGACGAAGTCGGCTTATTGAGGCAAGACAAACTCGCCGCTGATCTCATTGACGAGCTCGAGTCTGCGATCCGGCGGGTCGAATTGTCGCGTCAGTTCCTCAATGATGCGGTCGAGGCTTGCCTTCGAATCAGGGATAACAAGCTCGTAAACTGGTTCAAGTTGGCAGGGCACACCCCATTGCCACAGGCTTGGGTGATGGTCGATCGGATGCCTGAAGGTCTCATGTATTTGGGGGCCTAGGTCCTCAATTTCAGCCCGAAGAGGCTCGGCTCTACGATGGGACTCCGTCGAAGCCGTAAATCGGCAAATGTTTAGGGGTGGTGCACGTGTCTGCAGAGCCATTAGTCGGTACTGATCGCGTCAAGCGCGGAATGGCCGAGATGCTCAAGGGCGGCGTCATCATGGACGTAGTTACTCCCGAGCAAGCAAAAATTGCCGAAGACGCCGGTGCAGTGGCAGTGATGGCGCTTGAGCGAGTACCTGCAGATATTCGTGCCCAGGGCGGTGTTTCACGAATGTCGGATCCCGACATGATCGACAGCATCATTAATACTGTCTCGATCCCGGTGATGGCCAAGGCACGTATCGGTCACTTTGTCGAAGCTCAGGTTATTCAGTCACTGGGTGTTGACTACATCGATGAATCAGAAGTGCTTACCCCAGCTGATTACGCTCACCACATCGATAAGTGGGCCTTCACAGTTCCGTTTGTGTGTGGTGCAACCAATCTTGGTGAGGCGCTTCGTCGTGTGAACGAAGGTGCGGCAATGATTCGTTCAAAAGGTGAAGCCGGAACTGGCGACGTCTCCAATGCTGTCACGCACATGCGTACGATTCGTGCCGAAATCAATCGGCTGTCATCAATGGCTGAAGATGAGTTATATGTCGCAGCGAAGGAACTTCAAGCACCATACGCTCTCGTTGCCGAAGTAGCTAAGCGCGGTTCGCTGCCAGTGGTGCTCTTTACTGCAGGTGGTATCGCGACTCCGGCTGATGCCGCGATGATGATGCAGCTTGGGGCTGATGGAGTGTTTGTTGGTTCAGGCATTTTCAAGAGTGGCAATGGCCCGGCTTCGCCTGAAGATGCATTCAAGCGTGCGACGGCGATTGTGCGTGCAACTCGTCACTTCAATGAGCCCGATGTCATCGCTGAAGTTTCCCGCGGTTTAGGTGAAGCAATGGTGGGCATCAACGTTGCTGATATCCCCGTCCATCACCGACTGGAGGATCGAGGCTGGTGACTCAAGCCCCGATTATTGGGGTTCTTGCCATCCAAGGTGGTGTTCGAGAACACCTGGCTTCTTTACAAGCCGCTGGTGCCACAGCGGTTGCTGTGAATTCATTGAATGAGTTGCTAGCTGTTCAAGGGTTAGTAATTCCGGGCGGTGAATCAACCGTGATATCGAAGTTAGCCATCGATGATGGTTTGATTCAACCCTTGCGCGAAGCCCGTGGGCAAGGAATGCCGATGTATGGCTCGTGTGCCGGGATGATCATGTTGGCTGATCGAGTGTTAGACGCGCGCCCTGATCAAGAATTCATCAGCGGATTGGATATTTCTGTACGCAGAAATGCCTTTGGAAGGCAAGTGGATTCATTTGAAATGGACGTAAAGGTTCAGGGGATTGGTGGAACACCATTTCCCGCGGTGTTCATTCGCGCTCCCTGGGTTGAAGCAGTGGGTAGCGAGGTTCAGGTCCTGTCCACCATTACTGCGGGTCCCCGAACGGGTACAATTGTGGCCGTTCAGCAGGGTCCGCTATTGGCCACATCGTTCCATCCAGAACTCACAGGTGATGTGCGGATCCACGCAACCTTCGTCGAATTAGTGAGGCATTACGCATGAGCGGCCATTCCAAATGGGCTACTACTAAGCACAAGAAAGCCGTGATCGATGGCCGCCGTGCAAAGTTATTCGCTCGTCTCATTAAGAATGTTGAAGTTGCTTCCCGTCAAGGCGGCCCTGAAGTTGAAGGCAATCCAACGCTGTATGACGCTATTCAAAAGGCTCGCAAGAGCTCTGTGCCAATTGACAACATTGAGCGTGCAGTCAAGCGAGGTGCTGGAACAGAAGCCGGAGGCGTGGATTACCAAACCATTATGTACGAAGGTTATGGACCAAGTGGTGTGGCAGTCTTGATCGAATGTCTGACGGATAATCGCAATCGCTCTGCTTCCGAGGTGCGAGTCGCCATGACACGCAACGGTGGTTCCATGGCAGATCCTGGGTCAGTTTCATATTTGTTCCATCGCAAGGGCGTGGTGATTGTCAGTAAGGCAACAGGAGCCACAGAAGATGATCTTTTGATGACGGTCTTGGACTTCGGTGCCGAAGATGTGAATGATCTTGGTGAAGCATTTGAGGTCGTCAGCGAAGCAACAGATCTCGTTGCAGTACGCACGGCCATTCAAGGCGCGGGTTGGGACTATGACTCGGCGGATGCGACTTTCTTGCCCAGCATGCATGTGGATCTGGACGAAGAGGGAGCAAAGAAGGTGTTCAAGCTGATGGAGGCCCTTGAAGAATGTGACGACGTTCAAAACGTTTTCGCGAACTTTGATGTGTCCGACGAAGTCATGTCCGCGCTCGACTAGATCGGGCTTTTCAGCGCGCCAATACCTAAATTTTAGGTACAACCACCACTACGCTATTCGAACTGGTGTTCGATAGTCTTGGCTCCAGTGTGATTCGGGTCGGAGGTGTCATGCGTGTCCTTGGAGTCGATCCTGGGCTGACTCGATGTGGTGTCGCTGTCGTAGAAGGCGGAGTAGGCCAAAAGTTGAGCGCCTTACATATCGGAATCATCGCAAGTGCTCCAGACATTGCCTTGGCCGATCGCTTGGTCAACCTGGAAGCAGGTCTTGAAGCGCTAATCGAGCAGTTTGCCCCCGATGCGATAGCTATTGAACGTGTGTTTTCGCAGCACAACGTTCGCAGCGCCATGGCTACTGCTCAAGCTGCGGGCATCGCATTGCTGGTAGCTGGGCGGCGCAAGATCCCGGTGTCCATGCATACGCCAACAGAGGTGAAGGCAGCAGTAACAGGGTCAGGTCGCGCCGATAAGGCCCAGGTTACTTTCATGGTCACTAAAGTGCTGAATTTGCGTGAGGCACCTAAGCCCGCAGACGCTGCAGATGCCCTAGCCATTGCTATTTGCGATGTGTGGCGCGGGCAGGCAAAGCGCAGGCTCGCTGCAGCAGTGCAGGGGACTTAACGTGATTGCATTCATCAAAGGCACAGTTCAGGCCGTCAGTCTTGATCACGTGGTTGTCGATATCGGCAGCGTTGGTCTCCAAGCCACGTGCACCACCCCCACTGCGCTTTCACTACGTGTGGGTGATCGCGTGGAGTTATTGACGTCAATGGTTATTCGAGAAGATGGCTGGACGCTGTACGCATTCACCGATGCAGATGAGCGTATAATTTTTGAACAAGTGCAAACAGTCTCTGGCATCGGGCCTCGGATCGCGCTTGCGGTGCTTAGCACAATGAACCCCAACGAGGTACGCAATGCAATTGCGCTGGAAGATCTCAATGCATTGGTGAAAATTCCTGGCATTGGTCGCAAGGGTGCGCAGAGATTAGTTCTTGAACTAAAAGACAAACTCGGCGTGGTTACCGGCGCGTCACAGCCCCGATTGAACTCGGCGCCCGTGGGCTGGCAGGCATCAGTCGTGGCTGGGCTTATGTCATTGGGATGGACGCAGCGCGAAGCAGAGAGCGCTGCAGACGCAGTCGCACCAATGGCGATTGAATTTGGAACAGAACCAGATATTGGTGCGCTCTTGAAGGCCGCGCTTCGAAGTTTGGATCGGGCATGAGCGATCGCATTGTGGATCCAGAAGTAACGCCAGATGAAGTTGCAATTGAGGGGGCGCTTCGTCCAAAACAGTTGAGCGATTTCGTCGGCCAAGATCGTGTCAAACAACAACTCGGTCTGGTCTTGGAGGCGGCAAATTTACGTGGGCGTCAAGCCGACCACGTGTTGTTGAGCGGTCCTCCTGGGTTAGGCAAGACCACTCTTGCCGGGATCATTGCATCTGAACTCAGTGCACCGCTTCGCATCACATCCGGACCTGCGCTGCAGCACGCGGGAGACATAGCAGCGATTCTGTCCTCGCTGCAGCCGGGTGAGGTGCTCTTCATTGATGAAATACATCGAACATCACGGTCAGCTGAAGAGATGCTGTATTTAGCAATGGAAGATTTTCGCGTTGATGTAATTGTCGGCAAGGGTCCTGGCGCTACCGCAATACCCCTAGAGATCGCCCCGTTCACCTTGGTCGGTGCAACGACCCGCGCAGGCTTATTGCCGTCACCGCTTCGTGATCGTTTTGGTTTCACAGCTCATTTGGATTTTTATGACGCTCCCGATCTCGAAGTGATTTTGGTTCGCTCGGCTGCTCTCCTTGGAGTCAATCTTGATAAGGCAGGAGCTGCAGAGATTGCAGGACGCTGCCGAGGAACCCCACGCATTGCCAACCGATTGCTTCGTCGAGTCCGCGACTGGGCTCAAGTGCATGGCAATGGCTTGGTCGATTTGGCAACTGCTCATGCTGCCTTGGACCTGTATGAGGTCGATGCTTTAGGGCTGGATCGCATAGATCGTGCCGTCCTGGAGTTGCTGGTTACTCGCTTCGGAGGCGGGCCAGTAGGTCTGTCTAACCTGGCTGTGGCTATTGGCGAGGAGCCGGAGACCATCGAAACTGTGGCTGAACCATTTCTGGTGCGTTTGGGCATGATCGTGCGCACTCCACGAGGGCGAGTGGCTACGGCTGCGGCTTGGCAACATTTAGGGATCACCCCGACCACACCGTTGCAGTCCACTTTCGACCTCGAGGGCTAAGGTAAATGGCTATTGCCGTTCTTTTTCGACTGGAGCACCGTGGACAACCCGACAGGCCTGTTTCTGCCAGTAATCCTGGTGGTCGCCTTCTATTTCTTGTTCATCAAGCCCAATAAGGCTCGACGCAAACAATTCACCGAGATGCAGTCAAGTGTTGTTCCCGGGGTGCGCGTCATGACTACCTCAGGTATTTACGGAGTGGTCACTGCCGTGAACGAGACCAGCGTGTCCGTTGAAATCGCTCCCGGTGTGGTGATTGAACTCGTCACCGCAGCGATAGGGCGTGTGATCGTTCCGCAATCTGCTGAAGGTGCCCAGCCGATCACTGATGCACAAGAGGGTGAACTCTGATGGCCCCACGTCCAGCCAGTCGTCCGATGCGATCACTTGTCGCTCTTGGTGTCATATTGATTGGTCTTTTGGTTTGGGCATTTTTCCCGGGCACTGATCACTCGATCAAGCTCGGTCTTGATCTACAAGGCGGAACTCAAGTCATCTTGATTCCCAAGCCGGTGCAAGAGGGTGCTCAGATCACCGACGAGCAACTTCAACAGACCGTCACGATTTTGCGGCAGCGTGTTGACAGCCTGGGTGTCGCGGAAGCCGAAGTTACCACTCAGGGCACCGGATCAGGAGCGGCAGTTGTTGTATCCGTACCTGGCGCCAGCCCAGA
The DNA here is from genome assembly GCA_009699465.1 of Actinomycetota bacterium. GTDB lineage: Bacteria > Actinomycetota > Actinomycetes > S36-B12 > S36-B12 > UBA11398. Next base: position 6,327 of record WLOE01000046.1, read on the forward strand.
TCGTCTCGTGGATCTTGTATCAAAAACGGCCCTGTTAGATTTCCGCCCGGTGTACTCAGTGCTCCCGCCAACTGCCACTGTCAGCACAGGCGCAGTCAAGGGAACCAAGCCTGTTCAGGCAGCGCAGCCAGACGCAGCATTCCAAACGCAAGCATTGGCCCTTGATTGCACAAACCCAGCCTCATATGCCGGTGGCACGCCAGATGATCCTGCCAAGTGGCTTGCCACGTGTGACAAGACCGGTGTGACAAAATTCGTATTGCAGCCCGCGTTTATTAAGGGCACGAACGTCACGAGTGCAACTGCTGCGCTACAGCAGCAGGGAGTTGGCTGGATCGTGAACCTCGGATTCGACTCCGAGGGAGCAAATGCGTTAGCTGAAGCATCGACCACGTTGGCAAAGCTTCCTGATTGCTCGGTCGGGGGAGCTTCGCCTTGTAATGCCTTCGCGATTGTTCTTGATGGAGTTGTGAGTTCCGCTCCTCGATTCAACGAACCAATCCTTGGCGGAACTGCACAGATTGAAGGAAACTTCAACGCAGAATCAGCAAATGATCTTGCAAATATTTTGAAATACGGTGCGCTACCAGTAACGCTCGAAGCCGTTGACATCACGTCAGTTTCTGCCACCGTCGGTGGAGATCAACTTCGCGCGGGGATTATTGCCGGCATTCTTGGACTGGCTTTGGTAATGCTGTACCTGTTGTTCTATTACCGGGCATTGGGAGTCGTAGCGATTTTGTCGCTAGCACTGGCAGCAGTAATCGTGTACCTCACGCTCTTGGTGATGAGTAAATCCATCGGCCTCACGCTTACTCTTGCTGGCGTAGCGGGTGCGATCGTTGCGGTAGGTATTACTGCAGACTCGTTCATTGTGTACTTCGAACGAATCCGTGATGAAATCCGCGATGGTCGCTCGCTGAGACAAGCATGTGAGTCAGGCTGGATTCGGGCTCGTCGAACATTGCTGGCAGCGGACTTTATCTCGATTCTCGCTGCGGTTGTGTTGTACATGCTCTCTGTGGGCAGCGTCCGTGGTTTTGCTTTCGTACTCGGTCTCACGACGGCCATTGATATTTTGGTTGCCTTCCTGTTCACATACCCAGTTACTGTCCTATTGGGGCGCAACTCATGGATGCAACGAGGTTCCAAGCTCACAGGCCTTGGGCAAAGTTCAATCGAGAAACGCGGTCCTTTGGGTGTTTCTGAAACTCTGGCTTCTCAACGACGAAAAGCTAAGGAATCTACCGAGGAGGTGTCCTTATGAGTCGCCTCGGTGATCTGGGTCAGCGCTTGTATGACGGTAAGTCGTCGATTGATTTCGTAGGTAAGCGCAAAACTTGGTATGTAGTCTCTGCCTGCATTCTTCTCATAGCCATAGGTTCGTTACTTATTCGTGGATTGAACCTAGGTATTGAGTTCCGCGGTGGAGCTGACTTCAGTTTGCCGAATGCGACCTGTTCGGTTGAGCAAGCGCGCACTGTTGCAGAAACCAAAACTGGAGCTCAGGCGATTGTTACTGTGACTGGTAATGGCACTGTTCGAGTGCAAACGGAACCTATTTCGACAACCGAAAGTGCCGAGGTTGCTGATGCACTGGCAAAGACCTGTGGAGTTCCTGCTGACCAAATCAAGATCCAAGTTGTAGGACCGACCTGGGGTAGTGAGATCAGTAAGAAGGCCCTGCAGGGGTTGATCGTGTTCATTATTTTGGTCGCACTGTTTATGTCGATATATTTTGAATGGCGGATGGCAGTTGCGGGTTTGATTGCTCTGGCTCATGACCTGATCATCACTGTTGGCTTGTATTCGCTATTTGGGTTGGAAGTCACGCCCGCCACCGTGATTGGTATTCTCACGATTCTTGGCTTTTCTCTTTATGACACCGTTGTCGTCTTTGACAAGGTGAAAGAAAACACCACAAATATCACTGGTCAGTCAGTACTGACGTACAGCGAAGCAGCTAATCTCGCGGTGAACCAAACGCTCGTTCGTAGTATCAATACAACCATTGTGGCTCTCTTGCCTGTGCTGGCGATCATCATCGTGGGGGCTGGCCTCCTTGGTGCTGGCACCCTGTTGGATCTTTCTGTAGCGCTTGCCATTGGTATGGCTTCTGGTGCTTATTCGTCAATATTCGTAGCTACGCCGTTCCTTGTGCAGCTGAAAGAAAAGCAGCCGGCAATGGTTGCCCTAGCAAAACGTGTGCAATCGCGGCGGGCCCAGATGGATGCAAAGACGAGCAATGGGTTACATGAAAATTTTGACGCTAATGGCCACGCGATCACAACGCTCGTTGACGCGGGTGTACGGCAACAACCAAAAAAACTTCCGCGATCTAAACGGCCTAGGAAATAGAAGTGCAGCCAGAGGTCGAAGCGTTACTTCGTTCCAATATTCGTTTGATCGAAGACTGGCCTATTCCTGGGGTTAAGTTTCAAGACCTCACTGGCTTGATGTCTGATGGGGCAGCGTTCAGTTGTGTGATCAAAGAGATTAATCGGGAACTAGACGGCCAAGATTTTGACCAAGTCGTCGGAATTGAAGCTCGAGGCTTTCCCTATGGAGCAGCTCTTGCTGCTAGCCGGGGAGCAGGCTTCACCACTGCCAGGAAGCCCGGCAAATTACCTCCAGAAGTGTTTTCACTTGAATATGAACTTGAATACGGATCGGCTACGTTGGAACTTCACACCCATTCCCTAGGTCAAGGCAAAAAGGTCGTCGTGGTTGACGATGTTTTGGCAACTGGCGGAACTGCAGGTGCCTGCATTGATCTCGTTCGCCAAACCGGGGCAGAGGTTGTGGCCCTTGTTGTGATCATGGAAATCGGGTTTCTCGAAGGCCGAGCCAAGTGTGATGAGCGTGGCGTAACGGTCATTTCGCTCCTTCGTGACTAATCGTTCTAGAATCGCACCACCTTCGAAATCGAGGAGCGACGTGAGCAAGGAAGCACCGCTTCCCACGGAGCTGTCATCAGCTCCGGTTGTTGTCGCGCCCGAGTCCAATCGATCGCGATCTCGAATTCCAATTTTTGGCAATCAGCGCCGTACCCATCCCGAACTTGATCGACTGTTGCGCACTCTGCGGAGATACCATCCCAAGGCTGATGCGCGTCTTGTCGAGCGTGCGTACGAAACAGCCGCGTACCTTCATCGGGATCAACGACGTCGTAGCGGCGATGCGTACATCACTCACCCTGTCGCCGTAGCAGAAATATTGGCTGACTTGGGATTGGGTGGAGCAACGCTGGCCGCAGCACTCTTGCATGACACTGTCGAAGACACTGGTTATTCACTCGAAACCTTGCGTGAAGACTTTGGTGATGAAGTCGCGGCACTTGTGGATGGTGTGACCAAACTTGACAAGGTTAAATTCGGTGACGCCAGCACTGCAGAAACCGTGCGCAAAATGGTCGTTGCTATGGCACGAGATATACGTGTACTCATGATCAAGCTTGCGGACCGACTCCACAATATGCGAACGCTTCGTTTTATGAGTGAAGAGAAGCAACAGATTAAGGCGCGTGAAACGCTTGAAATATATGCGCCACTCGCACATCGTCTTGGCTTGAACACCATGAAATGGGAACTTGAGGATCTTGCTTTCGCAACTCTCTACCCAAAGATGTATGAAGAGATTGTTCGACTGGTATCGGAACGTGCCCCTGAACGTGATCGCTACTTAGAAGAGGTCATCACAGATATCGAGGCAGACCTTCGTGCCAATAAAATAAAGGGCACGGTTACGGGAAGACCAAAGCATTATTATTCCGTGTACCAAAAAATGATTGTTCGAGGTCGCGATTTTGGCGATATTTACGATCTTGTTGGTCTACGAATATTGGTAGACGATATGCGAGATTGCTATGGCGTATTGGGTGCTATTCATGCCAAGTGGAGTCCGATGCCGGGTCGCTTTAAGGACTACATCGCGATGCCGAAGTTCAATATGTATCAATCACTTCACACCACAGTGATTGGTCCCGGCGGAAAGCCTGTTGAAATTCAAATTCGAACCTACGACATGCACAACGCCTCTGAGTTTGGAGTGGCTGCGCATTGGCGCTACAAGCAAGGAGGTGATCAATCAGGTAAACAAGGACCTGATGATTTCGGTTGGCTAAGACAACTTGTTGAGTGGCAAAAGGAAACTGAAGATCCCGATGAGTTCATGGATCAATTGCGTTACGACCTTGGATCCTCGGAAGTCTTTGTTTTCACTCCAAAGGGTGATGTCATTGCGTTGCCAACGGGGGCAACTCCAGTTGATTTCGCCTACACGGTGCACACTGAAGTAGGTCACCGCTGCGTAGGTGCAAGAGTCAACGGAAAGTTAGTTCCTCTGGAATCCACACTCGCTAATGGCGATGTGATTGAGATTTTCACCTCGAAGGCTGAGGGCGCTGGACCAAGCCGCGACTGGCTCACATACGTGGCTTCGGCTCGCGCTAAAAGTAAAATTAAGGCCTGGTTCTCTCACGCCAGACGTGATGAAGCGATCGAGCAGGGTAAAGACGCAATTGTGCGTGCCATGCGAAAACAAGGTCTTCCCCTGCAACGGATGATGAATACGCAATCGCTGAACTCGATTGCCGTCGATTTACATCTCGCGGATATCTCTGATCTGTACGCAGCTGTCGGCGAGAGCAAGATCAGTGCTCCAGCAGTGATTCAGCGTCTTATTGATGCCGCCGGTGGTGTTGATCAGGCCGCAGACGATGCCGCGGAAGCACTGACTCCAACGCGTGCCCAACGACGTGAAGCCCGTAGTGGCAACGATGTAGGCATTGTCGTCAATGGCACTGATGACGTTTGGGTGAAGCTTGCGAAATGCTGCACCCCGGTCCCTGGCGATGAAATTCTCGGCTTTGTAACCCGTGGAAGTGGGGTTTCTGTCCACAGAACTGATTGCATCAATGTCCCAGGGCTACGAGAGCAACCGGATCGTCTCGTTGATGTGTCGTGGGCGCCTACGGCAAGCAGCGTCTTCCTAGTCAATATTCAAGTGGAGGCACTTGATCGTGCACGACTTTTATCCGATGTCACGCGGGCATTGTCCGATACTCACGTGAATATTCTGAGTGCTTCGGTGACCACGACACGCGACCGGATTGCAATGTCACGCTTTACTTTCGAGATGGCCGACCCCAAGCACCTAGGCTCAGTGATTAAAGCCGTGCGCAGTGTTGAAGGTGTGTACGACGCTTATCGCGTCTAGCGATCGAAATATTTACGCTTTAAACTCTTTTGCGGCGGCAGACGCTGCATCAAGCAAAGCCTTTGTCGATGCAATCGTTGCTTCAAGTTTTGCCACTTCAGAGCTTTTTCCTGCAGCCTTTGCAGATTCGAGCTGTGTTTGCAATTTCGTCAATCCGTCAGCGAAAGCATGTGCTGTTGATTCTGCGCGGGCTCGAGATTCAGGATTTGAACGCTTCCAGCTATTAGCTTCTTCAGCCCGGATTGCGTCTTCTACTTTCTTCAACCGTCGCTCAAGGCGATCCCGATCGGTCTTTGGAAGGTCTCCAGCCTTGTCCCAACGATCCTGGATCGAACGCAAGGATTGTTTCGCGCCCTTGAGATTGTCAGCAACTGTGATTGCCTCAGCTTCAACGACGAGAGCTTCTTTCGCTGGAACATTGATCTTGAGTTCTTCTTCCGCAGCGGTTTCAACTGCAATGCGATTGGTATAGAACGCATCTTGAGCCGCCTTAAAGCGCTTCCAGAGCTTGTCTTCATCGCGCTTTGATGTTCGCGGAGCATTCTTCCAGTCCTGCATTAAATCCCGTAACTTCTTGGATGTATTCACCCAATCCGTTGAATTTGCCAAGGCTTCGGCGGATGCAATTAATTCGCGCTTCTTCGACGTTGCGTCTTTGCGCTGTGATTCCACTTCGGTGAAGTGTGAACGACGACGCTTATCGAATGCTGCGCGTGCTGCACTTATGCGCTTCCAAATTTCCTGCTCTGATGAGCGATCCATTCGAGGAAGGGATTTCCATTCTTCGATCATGGACGCGAATCGCTCGCTTGTGGTTTTCCAGTTGGTGCTATCAGCTAATGATTCTGCTTCAACAGCAAGAGCATCACGCTGTGCGTTAGCAGCAGCTTTTTGAGCGGCTTTGGCTGCTTGTTGTGCAACCTTTGCCTGTTCGATGGCATTTTCAAGGACTGAAATCTTTGTGAGGAGTAGCGATGTGTCGCCAACATATGCGCGTGCAGTCACTGCTTCACGTACGTGTGTCAGTGCAAGAGTTGCTTGTTCTGCATTGGTGTGACCGTCTGAAAGGCGTGCTGCAGTCAGATCAAGTTCAACGACAAGATCATCGTATTTGCGCCCGAAGAACGCTAAGCCTTCGGCCGCAGGCCCAGCTACCCACTGTCCAACGACAACTTCGCCATCAGGGGCCAGTAGCACCACAGTTCCATCAGC
>WLOE01000047.1 GCA_009699465.1 Actinomycetota bacterium
GCGGCTCACCCTGATTTGAGTATTGAAGCTGCAGCGAAGTTAGAGCTCCCTCATGTGCGCGGCGCTTTTTCACTTGTATTCATGGATGACGATGCGCTTTACGGTGCCCGTGATCCTCAAGGTATTCGCCCATTGGTACTTGGTCGTCTTGAAGCCGGATGGGTACTGGCTAGTGAAACTGCTGCTCTTGACATTGTTGGTGCCTCTTTTGTTCGCGAGGTTGAGCCCGGTGAGTTGATCACAATCGATGAGCAGGGCCTGCGCTCACAACGCTTCGCTGATGCTGATCCCAAAGGCTGCTTATTCGAGTACGTCTACCTCGCACGTCCTGACACCACTATTGCTGGTCGCGGTGTTCAAGCGTCTCGTGTTGAAATTGGTCGGCGCCTAGCAATTGAGCATCCAGTTGAAGCTGATCTCGTGATTCCAGTACCTGAATCTGGTCGCTACGGAGCTATTGGTTATGCCCAAGAGTCCGGCATTCCGTTTGCTGAGGGCCTAGTAAAGAACGCCTACGTCGGGCGGACCTTTATTCAACCGTCACAAACTATTCGTCAGCTCGGCATTCGACTGAAGTTGAATCCATTGCGCGATGTGATTGCCGGTAAGAAGCTTGTAGTTGTTGATGACTCGATCGTTCGCGGTAACACGCAACGTGCTTTGGTGCGCATGCTTCGTGAAGCTGGCGCCCTTGAAGTGCATGTGCGCATCTCCAGCCCACCGGTGCAATGGCCGTGTTTCTACGGCATTGACTTCGCTACGCGTGCTGAGTTGATTGCAAATGGTTTAACCATTGATGAAATTCGCACATCTATTGGCGCAGATTCACTTGGTTACGTTTCCCTCGAGGAACTCATTGAGGCAACCACAATTCCAGCCGAGAAGCTTTGTCGGGCATGCTTTGACGGTATCTATCCGGTTCCCATCCCTGATCCTCAGGTTGTCAGCACTCAGGTGATGGAAGGCATTGAACGTCGTGTCAATGCAACGAGTAACGCTGATGGTCATTCACTCGTAAAGAATGAGGACGGGCGTTCATGACCGGTGCGTCATATGCAGCTGCAGGTGTGGATGTTGTAGCAGGTGAGCGCGCAGTCGAACTGATGCGTGCCTCTGTAAAAGCAGCTCAGCGCAAAGAAACCGTTGGCGACTTCGGTGGCTTTGCCGGTCTTTTTGATGCGAGTGCCTTAACGAAATATCGCAAGCCATACCTGGCTACGTCAACTGACGGTGTCGGCACAAAAATTGCTGTTGCTCGCGCAATGGACATCCATGACACCATTGGCATTGATCTTGTCGCCATGGTTGTTGACGATCTTGTGGTGTGCGGCGCAGAGCCTCTTTTTATGACTGACTACATCGCAACAGGATCTGTTGATCCGGAGCGCATTGCTGCAGTTGTTTCCGGTATTGCAAAGGGATGCGTGCTTGCGGGCTGTGCTCTTCTTGGTGGCGAAACAGCCGAGCATCCTGGCTTGATGGCACCAGATGAATACGACGTTGCTGGTGCAGGCACCGGCGTTGTTGAAGCTGACGAACTTCTTGGCCCAGATCGCGTCCAGCTAGGTGATGTTGTGATTGCGATGGGTGCTTCAGGCTTGCACTCAAATGGTTACTCACTTGCTCGCTACGTTCTTCTCGGCGAATCAGGCCCCGGCTTGAATGCGCACATTGCTGAACTTGGCCGCACGGTCGGCGAAGAGATGCTTGAACCAACGCGGGTGTATTCACTTGATTGCCTGGCTCTTGCCAAGGCTGTCCCAGTGCATGCATACAGCCATGTCACCGGTGGCGGACTTGCAGCGAATATTGCGCGCGTTCTTCCCGACACGATGGCAGCAGACATCAACCGCGCGAGCTGGCAGCCGCTTCCGATCTTTGATCTCATCACCCGTACCGGCAATGTTGCTCAACTTGAAAGCGAGCGCACGTTCAACATGGGCGTGGGCATGGTTGCACTGATAAGCCCAGGTGACGCAGATGCGACGATGAGATTCTTAAAGGAACGCGGAATACCAGCATGGATCTGTGGTGAAGTTCGCACCCGTGAGGCAGGCGAACATGGAGATGCTGAAGCTAAGGGTGGAAAAGGTGGAGCGGTGACACTTCGAGGTGAATATCAGCGCTGATTAGCGCTCACCTTCGTCTTCATCGTCTTCATCTTCTTCTTCGTAGTACTTCGCATACGGATCGTCTTCGAGTTCTTCGTCAGCGTCATCTTCCACGGCAAATGTGCGCACGGGAACTTCACTATTTGCCAACTCTGCTTGCAGACGGCTCAGATCGGTCTGTGGCCCGCCGTACTTCAACTCGCGAGCAACCTTGGTCTGCTTTGCCTTCGCTCGGCCGCGCCCCATGGCTCGACCCCCTCATCCGGGATTCGCCCCGGCTCGTTTGGACGGAAAATTTCATCGCGCGCACTAGCCCTGCGCAGGTCAGTAGCGTACCTGTTCCAGGGGGTCGGGGTTATCAATGGGTTGGGTTTATAGAGGGATCCCCCATGAATGACCCAGAAAAGGGCAGTTCGTGAACATTTCACCCAAAATAAATAGGACAAACCCCTTGCCCTTCTGGGTGGCGAATGTCACAGTACGTCCCACGCACGGCAAATAGCCGGGTCGACAGGAGGATCTTGTGACAGGTCGCGGGGCAGACATCGAGCAATTGCTCACTCCATCAGAGGTAGCCGCCCTCTTCCGGGTAGATCCAAAAACAGTCACGCGTTGGGCTAAGGCTGGCAAGTTGACCAGTATTCGCACACTGGGCGGCCATCGTCGTTATCGCGCAACTGAGGTCCAGGCCCTGCTTGAGGCCCAAGGGCCATTGGCGGCTCATACCGCCTAATGCATTCCCATCTCCGCCCGATAAGCCGCAACAGCGGTGGGCAGAGTCGGATAGATCCGATCCAAACCGATCTTCGTCCCCACGCCATGGCGGACTAAATCAAGTTCAACTTCATGTTTGACGCGCACGAGCGCCAAGGTCACACTCGCTCGCGCACAATGACTGCGCAGTCGTTCGAGGGCATCCAGTCCGGTGATGTCGACTTCGGTATTTGCTTCCATATTCAGGAGCAGCCAATTGGGTGTGGGATCAGCCTGATCAACAGCGAACTCACATTTACGAACAAAGTCCATCGCGTTCGCAAAGAACAAGGGTGAGTCGTACCTAAAAACCAACAACCCTGGAATTTGCACAGTGTGTTCGTAATCTGAAATGTCGTGCCAGCCAGCGACTCCGGGGGCTTCCCCTAACACTGCAGCATGCGGCCGCGCTACCCGAGTGAGCAATTCGAAGATCGACAGCCCAACCGCGAACAGAATGCCCCACAAAATATCGAATACAAGTACAGCTGCTGTTGCAGAAATAGCCAGAAGAAACTCGCGTGAACGGAATTTCCAAAGTCGACGAAACTCAGCAACATCAACCAGTTGCAATGCTGCGTAAGCGACAACACCACCAAGGGCTGCAATAGGGAACGCTGCAAGCACTCCACCGAATCCAAACAACACAACGACAGCACCGATTGCTGCAACAAGCGAATACAACTGGGTGCGGGCTCCCGCTGTTTCCCCAAGGCTCGCTCTGCTTGCACTTGAACTCACTGGAAGCCCGTGTGCAATACCCGCGACTATGTTGGTCGCGCCCAAAGCTAGGAGTTCTCGATTTGGGTTTATGTCGTGATGATGACGATCACCGAACATGCGGCCCGTTAGCAAGTTGTCGGTATAGCCAACGATGAAAACCCCAAAAGCCGGAAGGAGCATCATCGAGACATCACTGCTTGATACGCCAGTGAATGAAGGAGTAGGGATCCCCGTTGAAATTGCGCCGACAGTTGCCACCCCATGATGACCAAGGTCGAATATTGATGTGACAAGGGCCGCTGTGCCAATAACCATCAGCGGCACTGGAAGTTTTGGGAAACGTTTTCCAAGCGTAAGTAAAAGAATGGTGACACCTAATCCCATAGCCAGACTGGCCCATGAGAGTGAATCCCAGTTGAGATTTTTAGCAAATGACTGAAGATCCGCAACGAAGGAATCGCCTGTGACATTAATGCCGGTGATCTTTCCGATCTGACTCATGATCATGATGACGGCAATGCCAGCCATGTAGCCAACAAGAACTGGTTTAGATAGGGCGTCGCCAATGAAGCCGAGGCGAAGTAACCAAGCGAGCAACGCGAACAGACCGCTTAGCAATGCAAGCAAAGCAGCGAGCGTTGCGTACCGACCAGAATCACCTATTGCCAAAGGTGCAAGCGTGGCCGCCGTCAGCAATGCTGTGGTTGATTCAGGCCCACTGCTCAATAAACGAGAAGTTCCGATAAAGAAGTAGGCGACCAGTGTGAGCGCGATGATCCAAATACCGACTTGGGCAGGCAGCCCTGCCAATGCGGAGTAAGCCATGACCTGTGGAACAAGGTAAGCCGTGACGGTAAGTCCACCAATGAGATCGCCACGGAGATGTCGCCGCTCGTAATGGCGCAAGGTTTGAAAGCCCGTCTGTACGGGTAGCACCGAACGGTTACCGCGAACTCTCACTCCTACACGCTAGTTGCCGGGGCGACTATTTAGCGCGTTGGCGTTTACTTGCAAAGCGGTCAATGGCTACGAACATCAGGCCAAAGAGGATTCCGACGATCACTACGCCTACAAGGTTAAGGAAGACAGTTCCGTATCCCCACTCCGCAGCGTTAACAAATCCGTACGGGTAGGCATGAATGATGGCTCCGCGAATCAGTGCGAAAACGACCCATGTGAGCGGCAAAATGAGAGCCGGCAAGACAAAGCGGTAGTTCAGTTGACGCCTTGGACCAAACACAATGAAAACTAAGACCGTCAGAATTGGAGTGATGTAGTGCTCCAATGCATTCGATGCGTATTCCCAGCCACGCAGTTCCATTGATGGTGCAAGAACGATCGCAAAGATGAGACCCGTGACAGTAATCATGATAAGTGAGTCCAAGCGCAACACAGCAAACCATTTTGAATGGATGTGAGGGCTGCCGCGCCAAATGAGCGTTAAGACGATTGCCACCAAAATGTTGCTCCAGTGAGTGAAATAACTGAAGTAGTCGCTTACTCGCCCGATGACTCCAGACAGCCCCTCGGAATTGAAACCAAATAACGTGGGATTGGTATTTGTATTTGGATACAACCCAAAAAGTGTGACAAAAAAAGCGATGATTGGCCCGATCCAAGCTAAGAGCGCATTGAGGCCAAAAAATGTCTGGGCAGTGGGCGAAGGCGCGGTGTGTACGTCGGCGGTCATAGTTCAAAGCCTAGGCAAAAGTGAGTCATTTTCTCTGACGTAACCCAAACAATCGGCCTATGAGTTTCAAACAAAACCAGGGCATTCTTATTTCAGTGACTCGCGCTGTGCGGGCCAAGTCAAGGAGAAGCAATGTCTGATCAGCCAGAGAACGCAGAAGCCGCAACCACGGGAATAACTCCGGTGGAGCCAGCGCCAGTTCCGATTCCCGAGCACACGACAGCGCCCACAAAACGCTCAAATAAGCGGGCTATCTGGGCCGCAGCGGCGGGTGCAGGTGCAGTGCTGCTTCTCGTTCTCGCTGGCTTCGTGGGATTTGCTCTGGGATCGCATCAAGATGACCACGGTCGTGGCGATTTCGGTCGCGGACAGGTCGGCAAGATGATGCACGATTTTGACGGTGATCGCCCAGGATCAATGAGGCAGTTCGAGGGCCCGATGATGGATCAGCAAGGCGGCCGGCAGTTTGGCGGTCCGATGATGGGGCAGCAGGACGAAGAGCAGGGTACAACTCCAGCACCACAGACTCAGCAGTAAAACCCGCTGCATGGGTCAGGGCAGCTCCACAAGGGTTGCCCTGACCCATGAACCGTAGTCATAGGTTATACCTATTATTAAATAAGAAATATTTGATTTGCACTATGGATCAAGGGTACCTACTCTTCGAATATCCGCTCCGGATTAAAGAAAAGGATGGAATCCATGTCTGTAATTAACTCTGAGATCAAGCCATTTTCCGCAACCGCATTTCACAACGGTGCCTTTGTTCCCGTAACAGATGCAGATGTTCGCGGTAAGTGGGCGATCTTCTTCTTCTACCCGGCTGACTTCACCTTCGTGTGCCCAACCGAACTCGGTGACCTTGCTGATTTCTACCCAGAGTTCAAGAAGCTCGGCGTAGAGGTCTACTCGGTTTCAACCGACACGCACTTCGTGCACAAGGCATGGCACGCAACTTCAGATGCAATCGGAAAGATCACCTACCCGATGATCGGTGATCCAAACGGGGACATCACTCGCAACTTCGACAACATGCGCGAAGGTGTTGGCCTGGCGGATCGCGGAACTTTCGTGATTGATCCAGAAGGCATCATTCAGTTGGTGGAAATCACCTCTGAAGGTGTAGGCCGTAACGCTGCTGAACTTCTTCGCAAGGTCAAGGCTGCACAGTACGTAGCAGCACATCCAGGTGAAGTGTGCCCAGCAAAGTGGACCGAGGGTGAAGCAACGCTCGCACCATCAATTGATCTCGTAGGCAAGATCTAATTATCCGGATGCTCGTTGGAGGGCTGACAACCTCAGCCCTCCAACGCTTCGGCACTAATCCCGTGCCAATGCATACACGCACCGAGACCCGGTGGCGACGATGAGGAGGACAACATGCTTGACCAAGCAATCACACAGCAGCTAGCAACACATCTCGAGCGCGTGACGCTCCCTGTTGCTCTCGTAGCATCGCTTGACGATTCAAAGACATCAGTAGAGCTCCGTGAGCTCCTGAATGAAATTGAAGTGCTCTCGCCACTCATCACTGTGGTTGAAGAAGCAAACGTGCGAACCCCTTCCTTCGCAATTCGACGCACAGGTACGAACGTAGAAGTTCGTTTTGCCGGTATTCCAATGGGACACGAGTTCACTTCCCTTGTACTCGCGTTGCTCTGGGTCGGTGGACATCCGTCAACTGTCGATCCAGAAATCATTGAACAAATCAAGAACCTCGAAGGCGACTTCGCCTTCGAAACGTACATGTCGCTGAGCTGCCAGAACTGCCCAGATGTTGTGCAGGCACTCAACCTCATGAGCATCGTGAATCCACGAATCACACATGTGGCAATTGATGGTGGAGTATTCCCCGATGAGATCGAGCAGCGAGAAATCCTAGCTGTGCCCACGGTCTACATGAATGGTGAAGTTTTTGGCCAAGGCCGAATGAGCATTGAACAGATCATTGCAAAGCTGGATGTTAATGCCGATGCAAAAGTCGCCGAGACTCTTAACGCAAAAGAAGCCTTTGATGTACTCGTTGTCGGTGGTGGTCCTGCCGGTGCTGCTGCTGCCGTTTACGCGGCACGAAAGGGAATTCGTACTGGCGTAGTTTCTGAACGATTTGGCGGGCAAGTTCTCGACACAATGGGCATTGAAAACTTCGTTTCGATAAGTCATACAGAAGGCCCGCAACTGGCAAGTTCATTAGAAGCACATGTCAAGGAATATGACGTTGACATCATGAATGCGCAAAAAGGGACCAAGCTGATTCCAGCAGACGAACACGGGCTTATTACTGTTGAACTTGAAAGTGGTGCCGCGCTCAAGGCCAAGAGTGTCATTTTGACCACGGGTGCCCGATGGCGCGCGATGAGTGTTCCTGGTGAAGAGCAATACCGCAATAAGGGCGTCACGTTTTGCCCGCACTGCGATGGCCCGCTCTTTAAGGGCAAACGAATTGCAGTGATCGGCGGAGGCAACTCAGGAATTGAAGCAGCTATTGATCTTGCAGGTTTAGCAAGTCATGTAACCGTCCTTGAGTTTGACAGCAAACTACGTGCTGATGAGGTGCTCATTCGCAAACTCAAGTCGCTTACAAATATTGATATAGTCCTTGAAGCTCTGACAACAGAAGTTATTGGCGACGGATCTAAAGTTACTGGCCTGCGCTACCAGTCGCGCAAAGATGATTCTTTTCATGATTTGGTGCTTGACGGAATCTTTGTTCAAATTGGGCTACTCCCAAATACCGAATGGTTAAAAGACACCGTTGAACTATCTGCACGGGGCGAAGTCGTGATTGATTCAGCAGGTGCCACAAATCTTCCTGGAGTTTTCGCTGCTGGGGATGGCACGACGGTGCCGTACAAGCAGATAGTGATCGCACTTGGTGCTGGAGCCACTGCAGCCTTGAGTTCCTTCGACTACTTAATTCGACACTAAATGTGAGTTGCTCTCTGCGACCATAGCGAGCAATTTTTGCGCATCTTGTCAGTTGACTATTCGATGTACCGAACTGTGGTCTCAGATGTCATGCGACGCAGCACCAAATAATCGGGGCCTTTGAGAGCGGTTCGTTCATAAGGCCCAAATCCCATGACAGTACCCTGAGCACCCAGGGCTGATGGGATGTGATGCACAAGATCCAGGCCTTCCTTGACTCCTTCTGGCGTATAGACAGTTGCGTATGAAAGTCCAAGTGCTGCAAGAGTTGCCATGTCGTAAAGACAACCGAACATTGTGCTGAATGAATCAATTCCCCAACGGGACTTGATCTCATCAGACATGTGTCGAAGCACTGTATTGTCTTCGTCGATCATGTCGACATAGACCCAGCCTTCGAGGATCTTCTTTTCTTCCGGTGACTTACTGTAAAAATGTAATCCGGCAGTCGTTGTGAATCTTGGGAGGTCGACTTTCTGCTTGCGCAAGGTGGCAGAAAGTTCTACAAGGACTGCCCCGAAGCCCAAATACACGAGGACGTCAGCTCCTGATTGCTTCACAGTATCAACTTGAACAGAAAAATCGGTCGCAATAGGTGAACACTTAGCGTCTGCCTTGATGGTGATTCCGAGGCGATCACAAGCATCGGTGAAGTATTCAAAGTATTCATTACCAACGGGTGATTTATCGCGTACGACCGCAACCGTGGAAAAGCCCTGCGCCTTGATTGCTCTTACCAACATCGGCCCGTCTTCATAGAGCGCACCTAGCTGGTACTGGAATCCGTACTCACCTCGCGACTTCGTGGTACCGGGAAAATTTATGGTTGGGATTCCGTATTCCTCGAAAAGCGGCTTAACCGCTATCGCGTTATCTGTTTTTCCAGGCCCAAGAATCACCAGCGCCCCGGCATCAGCAAGTTGGAGCCAAGCGTCTTGCACAGCCTTGGCCGTTCCATTGGGTAGACCGCGCCCAGATGCCTCGATCAATTGAATTGGTCGGTCAACTTCGCCTCGAGCGAGAGCTTCATCAAATCGAAGTTCGATGGCTCGACCTATTGATTGATGAAAAGCTGCTCCTTCAGGGAATAGACCTTCATGAAGAAAGCCGACCTTGTGCGGCTCAACGCTGGGTGTTGTCATGACAGGATTTTAGTGGATGTAGTCAGGATGGGCTTACAACTGAATTGCAGTCGCCGAAATGTCGCAATTATTCTGTGAATGAGTTGAGAATTATGTGTGAACGATTATTCCGCTATGTTTTCGACGCCTGAAATCCGTAATACTCACGACATGAAATTGAGATTTGCTTTGATTGTTTCGGCAGTCTTTTCGGCGATGATTCTTAGTGCGACATATTCAGCTGCAGATGTGGCGCCGATCGTCAGTCCAAGCCCAAGTGCCTCGGCGGTTCTCAGTTTTACTGTGCGTTGCCCCTTTAGTCATACGGATACAGTGGACCCGATTGTCATGCCGGGAATGAAAGGCATGAGTCATCAGCACGAATTTTTTGGTAACACATCTACGAACGAGAAATCGACAACACAATCACTCCTTGCTGCGCCCACTACGTGCGCAAAAGGGAGTCAGTTCATAGATGGGAACGATCATTCTGCGTACTGGGTGCCGAGCCTCTATCAAGATGGAAAGCGCATTCAGCCGACTGCTATTTATGCCTCATACACGCAATTGTCGAGCTCGAGTGGTGTTGCATCGCCTTTTCAAAATGGGTTTAAGGCCGTTTCAGGCCTGACATCGCAAAGCGTTCAATGGGGATGCACTTCTGTTGACACGCAATCGTTGGTTACCAAAACGATTGATGATGTACCCACCTGCCAGGCTCCGCAACACCTCTTCGCCAGAACCTCGTTCGCGAATTGCTGGAGTGGCCTATCAATGGACCCAATTGACCATTCCTCGCATTTAGAAAATCAAGTGAAAGTTAATGGGCGATTGCAATGCCCGCCAACGAACCCAATCAAGGTCCCGCTTTTAACACTGAATGTTCAGTACCCAGTTGCGACCATCACAAATGCGGGTGTGAGTTTGGCGAGCGGAAAGCCGGCAACCTTTCATGCAGACATGTTTCAAGCATGGACCAATGACGGTCTGGCGCAAAGAATGCGTGGCAACTAATACGTACCATTGCCACAGCAAGGGTTTCCTGCAGTAAAGCGCAATGCCTTGCGGAAAAGTTATCCAGCTAGAAGGTGTTGCAATGTAGCTCCACGTGCGAACCCACATTCATTGCACAACACGATGAAGCCGTAGGTTTTATCCCGGGTAATTTCAAAGTCGTCTAGATGACAACATGGGCACACTAGGTCTTCGTGAATCATGACGTCTCCCCATTCGCAGTTGATAAACCGTCGCATGGCTAGGTTGAGCCATGGGGGAAGCGCTATCACTTTCGAATTCAAAGGTTGCCTGGTGTTGAGAAAGACTCAAAGAAATAGAGAACTGTGGGTGAACTCTTGTGATCCGCCTATAGAAGAGCAATCCATGGGAGCTGTCGCCCGCCCGACTCTCCAATGAGAAGAACTCACCTCTCAGCCTCCTAGGCTGCAGGTATGTCGCTCTCAGATACCGAATCGAATAACACGACCGGTTCGGCCAAGAATCACAAGTCGATGAAAATGCCGATTAAGCGCAGGCTCATCTTGGTTGCGGCTGTGACTGCACTTGTTCTTTTACCTGCAATCATCATGGTGCTGGTTACTTGGGTTGGTACCGGCACTGTTCAAGCTGCCGCCACATGGGCATCGATTCCGGCCATCGTGGGTATTGCTGCCGCGTTGTCCGGCGGACTGCGATTTGCCGTGATTGTGTCGATCGTGATGGCATTCCTGGCACCGGTAATGATTGTTGCCGGCTTATCTCCTGTCTCAGGTGCTGCCTTAATGGCCATTCTCTGCTTAACAGTTGGGCGACTATCTCGATTTGGGCTCCAGAAGTCCGGCTTGTTGGTACCGGTCATGCTTGCATGGCCGCTTATCGATCCGCCGACCTGGAACGGTGCCAGCACGGTTGACCGTCTTGATAATACGTTTCTGTTGTGGATGACATTTATTTTCTTTGTGGGCGGGCTTGTGCCAGCGTTACTTGTGTCTTTGAAGCTGCGCAAGCGAAAGATTTCAACTCTTGCTACCCACACTCGTCGCGAAGCAGTGACCTACACGGTGATGATCACCATCCTCGTGACTGTTTCGACCTTTTACGTACTCGACAATCCAAAAATGATTGGCGGTGCATTCCTGATTGCCGTGATTTTGGTTATGGCACCAATCGGAACTGCACAAACTTTGAAACCAACAGTCTTTCGCGTACTCGGCACAATCCTTGGATCCATCTTTGTTATCGCATTGGTAAGCAAGGTTGATTCATTGAGTTTGGTCTACATAATCGGACTGCTCTTCCTTCTCATAGCCTTGTATGCACGACTGAGTGGACAAGCGTGGGTCTACTTCGTCTTTATGGTGCCGGCAACTGCGTGTTTGAATGCCACGACGCTGACGCAGGTGGGTGAGTTGGGCAAGCAACGAGTTGTCGACAATGTGGTTGGTGGGATTTTGGTGATTATTGCAACCGCAATTGCGATCGGCTATTCACACTTGGCGGCCAAGCACGGTGAAGCGCCTGAATCCGATCATGAAATTGAGGTTGGTCTCCACGCGAATGCGTAGCATTCGGTTACTCCTTAGGAAGACTTTTCTTTATGCGTCGCTGCAAGAGCGAAGGCCAATCCACCTAAAGCGTAGGCGATGCTTTGCATAGCCAACGAGATGCGCCAATCTTCGTCTGACCAGGATGGCAACGCATGCAAAGCAAAATTCAAGACATACAAGGCCAGACCAGCAATGGTGATGAAGAACGCGGGTCGTCCAACTCTCTTGGTCATACACGCCTCAAATGAGATAGCAGCGATCAGAATCAGCAACAAAGCAATGACGAGCAGCGAGAATTGTGCATGGTTCGAATTTTCTTCACCAACCCATACAAAATCAACGCCGTACAGCAGCGTGCCCACGCCAAAAAACAACAACTGCATAAACGAAGCCTGAATCTTTGGCTCAACAGAGTTGATCGGATGCTCAAGTTGAGCTTCCTTGCGTTTCATTAATATGAACGTCGCGATAGCGGCACAGATTGACGCGCATCCAGACGTGATGAAACCAAGTTGGTTCGCAGATGATGTACCCAGGCTTGCTGGGTCAATGACGTACGGAATCCAGATCGCACCGAAACCCAGAATCGCAA
>WLOE01000048.1 GCA_009699465.1 Actinomycetota bacterium
CATACGCAAATCATTACGGACTTCTTTCCGCTTCTTCGCGAGCGAGGAATCTCAGATGAACAAATTCAATCAATCATGATTGAAAATCCACGGCGATTCTTGCTAGGTGCCTGATCAGTGTCGCGACTGTCTCCGAAGAGCAACTTTTGTGTTCAAGATGTTGTTGATTCCTGCTCGAATCTTGGAACGCCACGCGAACCTCTGTATTACTTCCACAATCCTGAAGTCATTATTCCCTCTGCGCTAGTTGTACCTGTGGTCGAAGTAAATGGAGTGGCTTCACTCGTGCTGACTAAGCGACCGGAGACCATGAAGAACCATGCCGGCGATTGGGTCTTCCCAGGCGGCCGCATCGATGATGGGGTCGATGCAAGCCCGCAGGAAGCAGCACTGCGAGAGCTCGCAGAAGAGCTAGGTGTTCCCCGGAATAGCGCACGAGTGATCGGCGAACTCGATCAGCGAGGCCCGACTCTCCAAGGCCACACCATCAATGTGTTCGTGGCAGTCATTGACTCCGCTGAATCGATTCATCCTGATCCACATGAAGTGTCTGAAGTGGCAGTGGTGTCGTTAACTGAACTTGCAAGACCAGAAACTCACTACACCTCGAACAAAGTTCCCTATGGGTATGGAACCAATGAGGACACCGGCGAACCGCATCAGGTTCCTTTCGACATGCAGTTCTTTAAGTTCGGCGAGGGTCAATTGATCTGGGGCACCCAGGGCGAGATCCTCTGGGATTTACTAGCCTGCCTCTTACAAGACCGACAAACCATCGCGCAGATTCGAAGTTAAGGCAGAGGAGACACCGTGAGCCGTTGGGCTGTTCGGCACCCACTTGTTGCACTCATCGCTTGGGTTGCGGTGCTCATTGGGTTGGTAGGTGCTTCAACGGCGTTGAAGCCCGCCTACGACAACAGTTTTGCCCTGCCAGGATCGCAATCACAGATTGCTCAGGATCTCCTTCAAGAACTTCCAGCCTCGGCTGCTCCAAATGTCACGATGCAAGTGGTTTGGTCTCCTACGAATGGCACAGTTGAAGCGGCGGCTGTTCGCAAGTCCATTGATCCACTCATGAAAAAACTCTCAACCCTTGACGGCGTGGAGTGTGTGATCGGCCCGTACGAGAAAAATTATGGGAAGAACTGCCCGGCTGTGAGCCCGCGTGATCTTTCCGCCGCAATCGTTGCTGCCGTCACGAAGAAGCTTGGAATTACGGAAAAGCAGTTGGCGCAACTGCTCGCAGCTATTCCCAA
Organism: Actinomycetota bacterium; assembly: GCA_009699465.1. GTDB lineage: Bacteria > Actinomycetota > Actinomycetes > S36-B12 > S36-B12 > UBA11398. The sequence goes on from WLOE01000048.1 coordinate 1,257, forward strand.
GCTGTATCCAATCGCCAAAGCAAATGGTGATGAACTTGCCGAGATCGCAACTGTGCTTGCTTGGTTGGCGAAAGCAGATGCAACTCAATGGGCAGCAATTGCGAAGGCCCTTCCTGGTGATGTTGCGAAATTGCGTGAGGCAGTTGATGCCGCGAACAAAATCTGGGACACGTACGTGCCCGCTGGGCAAGCAGCTATAGATGCCACGAGCCCCATTTCAAAAAATAAGACCGTGGCATATGCAACCGTTACTTTTGATGGAACAGCACCAGGTGTGGTTGAGGCCACCAACATTCAAAATTTAATTCTTGATGCAAATACACCAGCGCTCACCATTGGTGCCAGCGGAAGTGCGTTAGCCGCAGCCGGTGCCACTCCCGATTCAAGCGAAGTCATCGGTTTGCTTGTCGCCATCATTATTTTGCTCATCGCCTTTGGTTCATTGATTGCAGCGGGCCTTCCTATCGTTGTAGCACTCACGGGTCTTGTTGGTGGATTGTTGCTCGTGGGTGTAGCAAGCAACGTGTTGAACATTGCTTCTTTTGCACCAACGCTGGCAATGATGATCGGCTTGGGCGTTGGCATCGACTACGCGCTATTCATCATGAATCGATACAAGCAAGGCCTTGACGATCTTGAGCCTAAAGAAGCGGCAATCAAGGCAGTTTCAACAGCGGGCCGTGCTGTGTTGTTTGCAGGCTCGACCGTGATTGTTGCTCTCCTAGGCATGTTCGTTCTTGGTATCGCCTTCTTCAATGGGTTGGCTGTTGCCGCTGCTGCAACTGTCTTGATGGTCATGCTGTCAGCGCTATGGATGCTGCCCGCACTGCTCTCACTTCTTGGCCACAAAACCATGGGGATTCGGATGCCTTGGGCTCGTCATCCCAAAGTTGTTGATCTTGATGAAAGTAAGTGGTCAAAATATGGCGCTTTGCTTCAACGCAAACCATTAATTCCGGCGGTGTTGTCGCTGGTGTTCATTGGCGTTCTTGCCGCTCCGGCTTTGTCGTTGCAATTGGGCTTCCCTGATAACGGGACACAGCCGCCGGGTTCGTTGCTTCGTAATAGTTTTGAGCTGATGAGTAAGGGTTATGGCCCAGGTAGTGGTGGAGAGTTCTTTGTCGCAGTGAAACTGAAGAAACCGCGTGACATTGACGAACTGAGCACAGTCGTGAAAGCACTTGAGGAAACCCCAGGAGTAGCAAGCACTTTGCCAAATTCAAAGTTTGTGATTTTGCTGAAGGGAAGCAAGTCAGCGTTTAGTCCCGATGGAACAGTTACGTCAGTCATAGTTCAACCAACCACTGATCCCCAATCCGAGGCAACTGCCCAAACACTTGATCGCATTCGCGAAGTGACGGCACCCAAGGTTTCGGATGCTGCAACAATCTATGTTGGTGGAACCCAAGCAGTAGCCACTGACTTCACGGCCATGTTGCAAAGCAAACTTCCGCTGTTCCTATTGCTGGTGATCGGTCTAGGTTTCCTTGCGCTCATGATGCTGTTTCATTCACTTGTCATTCCGCTCACCGCAGCGGTAACAAGTTTGGTGAGTTTTGCGGGCGCGCTTGGTATCACAGTTGCCGTATTCCAGAATGGAACGTTGTCATCGCTTCTTGGGGTGTACGGAACCGGACCCATCCTGCCGTTCTTGCCAGTGATGGTGTTTGCAATCCTGTTCGGCTTATCAATGGACTATCAGGTGTTCTTGGTTAGCCGCATGCAAGAGGAATGGCACGCCAGTGGTGACAATCGCACAGCTGTTCGTCGCGGTCTAGCGGGTTCAGGTCGAGTCGTAGTGATCGCGGCGACCATCATGGCCAGTGTGTTTATTTCTTTCATCCCCACCACAAACCCAACAATCAAGCTGTTTGGCATTGCTTTGGGCTCGGCGGTATTGATTGATGCCTTCATCGTGCGATTGATTTTGGTGCCGTCAGTTATGACGTTAGTTGGTCGTTCAAATTGGTGGCTTCCAGGTTGGCTGAACAAGATCTTGCCGAAGATCACACTCGACTAAGCAGCTGTTCGTTTGATATTCAATACTAAGTCTTAGACATTGAAGTACTGTCGTCGTTGTGCATGAACAAGACTTTGAAACACTGCTGAAACTGAACAAACTTGGTGATTTTCTCTACAGCGGCACAGCCGTGGGAGAAAACGGCCATCTCTTCGGCGGCTATACCTTGGCGTTTGCTTTGGAAGCTGCCAGCGCAACCGTGAACCCGCACATGTGGCCGCAGTCGATTCACGCAAATTTCATTGATGCAGGCAAGTCTGGTCAGGAATTGCGGATGCATGTTGAAGTGCTGCGTGACACTCGAGCTTTTGCGATGCGACAGGTCACTGTGAAGATGGGGGAGCTGACTCCATTGCTTATGCAGGCCTCATTTCACGCAGGTGAAGAAGGGCCCAATTGGGCACCGGATGTTGCGTTCGAATATCCAGATCCAGAAACTCTCGTGACCGATGAAACATATTTGCCGTTCATGAATCCGATTGATGTGCGGCCGATCAACGGCCCAAGCCTTCGTGGCCCTGGTCATCGTGTTCCACAAGTGCATCCATTTTGGGTTCGCCCGTATGTGAAACTTCCTGATAACCACTTGATGCATGCAGCAGTGGTTGCTTTCATTTCGGATTACATGGTGGTTGGTGCGGCTCAAGCGCCGGGGAGAGATATTCCCGATGGAAGTTTGGTCGTTACGATGGAGCATGCGTTGTGGTTCCATCGCCCGGTAAATGCGAATGATTGGTTGCTCTTTACGGCTGAACCATTATCGAGTTATCACGGTCGTGGCGTGAGCAATGGCAAGGTGTATAACCGTGAAGGCGTGCTTGTTGCTTCATTTATACAAGAAGTGCTAACCCGCGAGCCTCGCACTCAGGCATAGTTTTAAGTATCGATCTCGCGGTTAAAGCGTGGCTTCGTAACCTGCACCAACGATCGCGTCGATCACCGATGCCGTATCAGCGGTACCTTCAACAGTTGCAGTTGCTGCATCTAAATTCACATCGACGCTCATCACGCCAGGAACCGCGTTGACTGCTTATGTGACATGTCGAACACAGTTGGCACACGTCATTCCGGACACCTTGAACGTTGTCATAGCCCTATCTTCACTCATGGCGGGCGTTATGGTCTATCTGTGAAGTCAGTTCTCTTTATTCATGGTGCTTGGCATGGCGCCTGGTGTTGGGATCCCGTGCGGGCGCTGTTGACAGAGGCTGGCATTGAGTCCGTTGCAATCGAGTTGCCCGGTGATCAACCAGGAAATTCAATTGGCAGTGACGCTGCGATTGCTTTTACGGCGATGGATGAGATGAATGGCGAGGTGATCGTGGTGGGTCATTCGCTTGCCGGTCTGGTAGCCCCCTTTGTGGCCACTCACCCCAAGGCTGCAGGGGTAGTGATGGTCGCAGCGCTCTTCCCCGAATTTGATATCAGTGCGGCCCAGCAGCGAGATCAAAACCCGGATCTTTATACCCAGCGTTATCGATCGGCGGAGATTATTCGCCATGAAGATGGCAGCACCGAGGTTCCGCAGGATGAGGCCATCGCTTTGATGTTCAACACCTGTGATCCCGAAATGGCACTTTGGGCAGCGAACAAGCTTCGGCGTCAATATTGGGAGTCTTTCGTGGAGCCATCACCGTTATGGGCTTGGCCCGAGATCGCGACCCTGGTTGTGGCATGTACGAGAGATGAGCTCACGAACCCCGAGCCGATGAGGGTAGCCGCGGCGAAGATCTCAAATTCGACCTATGTCGAGTTGGAATGTGACCACTCTCCCATGCTTTCAGAGCCAAAATCCTTCACAGATTTGCTCATTCACTTCGCCAAATAGGCCATCGTGCTCTAACTTCAGGCTACGAGAATTAGTACCTATGAGCGGAGCACTGTGTCTGACTACAAATTCGTAACCTACGAAACCTTTGACGACGGCAAAATCGCCCGAATCATGCTGAACCGTATAGAAACCCGCAACGCTCAGAGCCGCGGTTTGTTGGTTGAGCTAGATGACGCGTTCATGAAGGCAGAAAAAGACGACCAGGTTCGCGTGGTCATTCTTGGTGGCGTTGGCCCGCTGTTCTCATCAGGCCACGATCTTGGTTCAGCGGAGGCAATGGCAGAGTACGAAAAGGGTGGCCCAGGCGAGCACCCATCGCGCTTAATCAATGGCGGCACGCGTGTAGGCGCCGAGAACCGCATGCTTCAGGAATGGCATTACTTTTTCCAGAACACATTGCGCTGGCGCAACCTTCGCAAAATCACCATCGCCCAAGTACAGGGCACAACCTTCGCCGCTGGCCTGATGTTGATCTGGGCGTGTGACCTCATCGTTGCTGCGGAAAATGCAAAGTTCGCCGATGTTGTTGGTGCACGTCTTGGCATGTGTGGTGTCGAGTACTTCGGTCACCCATGGGAATTCGGCCCACGTCGTGCGAAGGAACTCTTGCTCACTGGAGATTCAGTTGAGGTTGAAGAAGCCTTCCAGCTCGGCATGGTCAGCAAGATCTTCCCAACGGATGAACTTTCAGAGCGCACCTTGGAATATGCACGCCGCATTGCGCAGCTTCCAACGATGGCAGCATTGCTCATCAAGGAGTCCGTCAACCAAACCGTTGACAACATGGGCTTCTATAACGCTTTGCAAGCTTGCTTTACGTTGCACCAGTTGAATCACTCACACTGGGCTGAAATTCATGATGGTTATCCAGCAGGCTTGCCAGAAGATGGCACACCTGACTGGCGTTCAGCACCAAAGGTTATGCCTCGTGACCCACGCGTTTCGGATCCTTACAAGGCCTAATTTTTTAGAAAGAATTCAACGGTGGTCTTCTCTTAGGAGAAGGCCACCGTTGCGTCTATCAGGGTACGGCGCTGATGATTTTCTTGCACCCGTGCTTCAATCAGTAACATTTGTTTCATCCAGTAGTTTGCTGCATCATCGCCCTTGCCCTCGGCAACTAAACTCATTGCCTTAACAATGGTCTTCTTCCAATTAGGGCTTGTAGCTGATTCATCTTCAGATGAAATTGAATCAGTGAGTTCACTTCGCACAACTTCGGTCAAAGTTCCATAGAGCAGTTCAAGGGTTTTGTTTCCGCAACTCTTGAACAAGTGTGCGTAGAAACGACTCCACACATCAACACGAACACGGGCATCAACTCCGGGAACGATTTCGTCCATGATGGCGAGCAGTTCATTTGCTGCTTCTTGACGATTGTCACGACGTGCAAGTAAGCGCAGTGCCAGCGGTTCAATCATTGCGCGGGCTTCAAAGACATCGCTGAGGAGAACGCCATCAAATTGCATGAGCAAACCGAGGTAGCGAGCAGCTACCGATACATCTGGTCGAGTTGCACGTGCGCCACCGCGGGAACCGCGGCGCACCGTGATGAGTTTTTCGGATTCAAGGATCCGGAAAGCTTCACGAAGGGAAGGGCGCGATACACCGAAGTGCACCATCAGCTCAGCTTCACTTGGCAGGGCAGCACCTTCGACGATGTCACCTCTGACGATCTGGTTACGAATCGCCTGGGCCACGACTTCAGCAGTCTTTGGGACGTGAACTGGCTCCGCGCTCAATGGCGGCATTTGCGTGGTCAACCCCAGACCTCCTGAAAATTACACCTCCAACGGAGGATCAGGCGAATAATACGCCTTATTAACCCAAAGGCAATGGAAGTAAGCCAGCCCAAGGGTGCGAATAACACAATAAGATAACTAATGGTTTGAGCAAGTGTGAACATACCGTGAGGGAGAACGAAGAAATGCTGTTTATCGGTGGCGAGTGGTCCCCAAGCTCATCAGGTGCTGATTTTGACTCCACTGACCCAGCAACGGGCGAGGTTCTTGGTCAAGCAGCTGACGGAACCCGCGAAGACATGGCCCGCGCGATCGCAGCAGCCAAGGAAGCTTTCCCAGCTTGGGCAGCGAAAACTGCTTATGAGCGAGCAGCCATCTTGATGAAGGCCAACCAACTCATGTTGGCCAAGCGCGATGAACTGGCTACCTTGATGACCAAAGAGCAGGGTAAGCCAATTCGCATGGCCCGCACTGAAGTTACGTACGCCGCTGATTTCCTTTCCTGGTTCGCTGAAGAAGCCAAGCGGGTTTACGGCCAGACCATTCCTTCTTCTCGTGCTGATCACCGCTTCATGGTCTTGCAGCAGCCAGTTGGTGTTGCCGCCGCGATCACCCCATGGAACTACCCAATCTCGATGTTGACGCGCAAGATCGGGCCGGCACTTGCTGCCGGTTGCACGATCGTGGTGAAGCCAGCTGAGCAAACACCACTGTGCGCAATCGCCACGATCAAAATTCTTGAAGAAGCTGGTGTTCCTGCAGGTGTGGTCAACTTGGTCACGACCTCAGATCCAGTCAACGTCGGCGAAGAAATTCTCACAAATCCGACGGTGCGCAAGATCAGCTTTACTGGCTCAACTGAAGTTGGAAAACTGATTGCATCAAAGGCTGCAGCAACAATGAAGCGGGTATCGATGGAGCTCGGAGGCCACGCACCATTCATCGTGTTTGCCGATGCAGATCCTGTGAATGCCGCCAAGGGTGCTGCAGCATTGAAGTCTTTGAACACAGGTCAAGCATGTATTTCGCAAAACCGCGTGTTCGTACATAAGTCAATTGCTGCAAAGTTTACTGAAGTGTTGACCGAACGCATGGCTGCTATGCCTGCGGGTCATGGTCTTGATGACAAGGTCACTGTTGGTCCATTGATCGATGAGCAGGCCATGACCAAGATGGAGCGCCAAGTAGCTGACGCAGTTGCGAAGGGTGCAACAGTTGCGACCGGTGGCAAGCGATTGACCGACAATGGCCTGGATAAAGGGTTGTTCTGGGCACCAACGGTGCTCACGGGTGTTACCGAAGACATGCTGATCTATCGCGAAGAAACCTTTGGCCCAATGATGCCGGTCATTGAATTCGATGACGAAGACGACATCATCGCAATGGCGAACGACACTGAATACGGTTTAGCGGCGTATGTATACACACCTAGCCTGAGCCGGGCATTCAAGACCGCTGAAGCACTTCAATTCGGCATGATTGGTATCAACGACATCAATCCAACTTCGGCTGCTGTGCCATTTGGCGGCATCAAGGAAAGTGGTTTGGGTCGCGAAGGTGCACGTGAAGGCATCCTTGAATACCTTGATTCAAAGGTGCTCGGCATTTCATTGTGACGATTACTGATCGACCAAACATCACCGTTACGGGTCACTTACAAAAAGAGGCTTGGCGAGTAAGGGAACTGCCCCCAGTTGAATTGGTGCGCCCGGGGCTTTGGTCGATCCCAGTGATCTTCCCGAACAATCCATTGCGTTACGTCAATGTGTACGTCATTGAAGTATCCAATGGGATTGTTCTCGTAGATGCTGGTTGGCCCGTAGATGAAGCATGGAAAAACCTGAATGATGGACTGCAGTCAATCGGCTATTCAATCACCGATGTTGAAGGCGTGCTCGTTACTCACAACCATGCGGATCACCTTGGTCTGGCAGGAAGAATCCGTGATGCATCAGGTGCTTGGGTTGCGATGCATGAGCTTGATCAAATCGAAGTTGATTTCGATATTGATCCTGCGGTGTTCAAACGCGCAGGTGAAACATGGTTAATCAAGGCAGGTGTTGAAGAACATGACATGCCAGATCTCATCGTTGACGCGGGACAGTTTGTTGAATTCGCAAAGATTCCGAAGGCCGATCGACTCATTACTGACGGTGAACGACCACTTCCGAATGCTCAACACATTCGCACCCTGTGGACACCAGGCCATTCGCCCGGTCACGTGTGTTTTATCGATGAAAAACATAACCTCTTGATCAGTGGTGACCACGTATTGCCACGTATCTCGCCGCATATCTCGGTGCATCCAAGCGAGCACGGTGATCCTCTTGGTTTGTATATTGATTCGTTGAATGCCATGCGTGGAATGAACCCTGAAGAAATCTTGCCAGCACATGAATACCGCTTCAGTGGCTTAGATGCGCGTATCGAACAAATGAATATTCACCATGAAGAACGCTTAGCTGAAGTGTTAGTTGCGATCAACGAACATCCAGGCGCAGGAACCTACGAGATTTCCTCGAAACTCAGTTGGTCACATGGTTGGGATAACACACACGGCATGCTGCGTCGCGCAGCAATGGGTGAAACTCTTGCACACATCGTTCACTTAGAACGTCGCGGTCTCATCAACAACATTCCCCGCGATGGTCGCATCTATGAAGGCAATCTGATCACCACGGATGCGTGGTTCCCAGCAGCACTTGACTAAGCACCTTCACCGCTGTTGCTGGTTTTACAGATGCGCGTCGAAGTACGCGATGGTTCGCTTCCATGCATCATCTGAAGAGGCTTGATGAAATACCGCTGGGCGATCTGGGCAATGGAAACCATGATCGGCTTCTGGGTAACGCACGATTTCCACGTCAGCCTTTGCTTCACCGGCTGCGATCTTCAGAACCTCAAGATCATCAACAGGAATGCCACGATCGAGATCACCGAACAGACCAAGCCATGGAGTTTGAAGTTTTTCAACCTGATCAATGAATGACTCATAACCCATGCGACCTTTAGCAACGCCGCCACCGTAGAAGGTGACTGCAGCCCCGAGCTTTAAGCGCACAGCGGTGTTGTAGGTAACTGTGCCACCCATGCAAAAGCCAGTAATTCCGCACTGTGCTTGTGTCAGACCCTCTGACTGTAGGTACTCAAGTGCGTCATCAACATCTGCTGCCATATCCGCAGGTGTCAGTTGAGACATCACTTCAATAGCTGCAGGAATATCGTCATACGCAACGATCGGTGAGCCTTGGCGATGGAACATTGCTGGAGCAACCGCAAGGTAGCCCGCTTCAGCTAGGCGATCACACACATCCTCAATGTGCGCGGTGACACCAAATGCTTCTTGGATCACGACGACACCACCCTTGGGAGTCCCGGCTGGTTTGCGAATTGTGAGTGGTGCGGTCATGACTTCTCCTTCGTGGTTGCAGTGAGACTGGCCATCGCAGCGGCTGCGTATCGGCCACCTGCAGCAGCACCATAAGGGGCAATGGCATTCACCGCATCAAGTTCTGCAGGAGTTAATTGAATAGTTGCTGCTGCAACGTTTTCTTCCAAGTACTTGCGGCGCTTGGTGCCAGGAATAGGCACCACATCAGAGCCTTGGGATTGAACCCAGGCCAAGGCGAACTGTGCTGGGGTGATTCCGCGGGCAGCGGCCAGTTCGCTCAATTGCGCAACCAATTTGAGGTTGGCGTCAAAATCTTCACCCTGGAAACGTGGGTTTGTCAGGCGCCAGTCATTGGCAACGAGTTCGTCGGTGTTCTGAATAGTGCCAGTCAGGATGCCGCGGCCCAGTGGAGAGTAGGGAACCATGCCAATGCCAAGTTCCCGGCAGGTAGTAAGCACGCCATCAACTTCAACATCGCGAGTAAACAGTGACCATTCATATTGACCAGCAGTCATCGGATGCACTGCATGTGCACGACGAATAGTTTCAGGTGCAGCTTCACTTATACCGAGGTAACGCACCTTGCCAGCTGCAACGAGTTCAGCCATTGCACCCCAGGTGTCTTCAATTGGAACGTTCTTATCAACACGGTGGTAGTAGTAGAGATCTATCGTGTCGATTCCCAACCGCTTCAAGCTGTCATCACAGGCTTGCTTGACGTACGTAGGATCACCGGTAATCGTCATCTTTCCGTCGACCATGTGATTCGCAAATTTCGTTGCAAGCACGACCTCATCGCGACGCGACTGCAATACCTTGCCGATGAGTTCCTCATTGTGATGCGGGCCGTAGACATCAGCGGTATCCCAAAAAGTCACGCCAAGATCAAGTGCTTTATTCAGGGTTGCGGTGGACTCGACGTCATCGCGAGTTCCGTAGACCATGCTCATGCCCATACCGCCAAGGCCTTGCAATGAAACGTCTACAGCGGTGGCACCCGTTCCAAGGGTGCGAGTTGGAAGAGACACATTGACTCCAAAGGTTGTGAGGCAGTTACTGATTGATATTGGTGTTTAGCGAGGCGCCATACGGATGGCACCGTCGATACGAATGGTTTCGCCATTGATCATGGGGTTTTCGACAATGTGCTTGACCAGTGCCGCGTATTCGTCTGGCTTACCCAAACGACTTGGGTGTGGAACCTGATCACCGAGTGACTTCACAGCTTCTGGTGGCAACCCAGCAACCATCGGTGTTTCAAAGGTCCCCGGTGCAACTGCAATCACGCGTATGAGGAATTGAGCGAGATCACGAGCCAGCGGCAAGGTCATACCTGCAACACCAGCCTTTGATGCGGCGTACGCAACCTGACCAATTTGACCATCGAAGGCGGCAACGGAAGCGGTATTCACAATCACGCCGCGCTCTTCACCCGCAGGCTCGGTCACTGACATGCGCTCGGCAGCGAGGCGAATGACATTCAAAGTGCCGAGCAAGTTAATCGAGATCACGCGCTCGAATTCAGCTTGAGCAGTCGCAACTCCCTTGCGCATGACTCGGTTAGGGGTGGCGATGCCGGCACAGTTCACAACTAAGCGAAGCGGTCCCATCTCCTCTGCGGCATCGAGGGCAACCTTGATTTGATCCTCATCGCGAACATCTGCAGGAACGAAAACGGCATTTGGACCGATTGCCCTAGCTTCGGCCTCGCCATTTGAGGAAGGAAGGTCGACGATGACGACATACGCGCCAGCCGCAGCCATCGTTTTTGCCGTGGCAAGGCCTAGACCCGATCCAGCACCGGTGATGACTGCACTTATTCCTGCGATTTGCATATCTACAAGTCCTGTTCCGAAATTGCCTGAACTAACGCCCGGTCCGCGGCTTTTGATGGGATACTCCCAACCATAACTGTGTAGCCGACCCTTCGTGGGGCGTATGCCCAAACGACGTCGAACATCACACTTCGCTTGCCTAGGAGAACCTCAATGAACACGATCTCTTCAGATCTCAATTTCTACAACCTCGCCATGTTGCTGATTCGTTTGGCTATCGGACCAATGCTCTTCGTCCATGGTTACAACAAGGTCTTTGGCGCAGGTGGGCTCAAGGGCACTGCTGGTTGGTTTGAGTCCCTTGGCTTGAAGCCAGGTTGGGTTCATGCCCGCGTTGCTGCTGGCACCGAAATG
>WLOE01000049.1 GCA_009699465.1 Actinomycetota bacterium
ATAGCCAAGTTGACCGCCTTCTCTCTATGCTTTTCCTGGCAAATCGATCGAATGCAACCCAAGTACAGGTATTCACTGATGGGGTTGAAGATCACCTCGTACTGACAGTTTCGCGATCGAGTTTACGAGCTGTTGGTCTGAGTCCAGGTGAGCATCAAGACCTTGGCGAGATCAGGTTGCAAGTGGAGTTAGGGGATGAGTCCATCGATTCGGCGGGCTCCTATGCCGTGATTTTGAGTCGAAAGATCGCTGTCAGTACTAAGTAAAGCGTCTAGGAGTCTGCGCGCACGAGGGTTACTATTAGTCTTGGAAAGAAAACCTTGATGTAGTTAGCAGACAGGTAGGCCCGTTATGCCGATGTATCGCTCCCGCACCTCAACCCATGGTCGAAACATGGCTGGCGCTCGTGCCCTGTGGCGCGCAACTGGCATGGGCGATAGTGACTTCGGCAAGCCGATTATCGCGGTCGTGAACTCCTTTACACAGTTTGTTCCTGGGCACGTGCACCTCAAGGATCTCGGACAACTGGTAGCGCGTGAGATCGAAGCAGCAGGTGGCGTTGCCAAGGAGTTCAACACCATTGCGATTGACGATGGCATTGCGATGGGTCACGCCGGCATGCTGTACTCATTGCCCAGCCGCGACTTAATTGCTGACTCTGTTGAGTACATGGTTAATGCGCACACCGCTGATGCGATGGTCTGCATTTCGAACTGCGACAAGATCACCCCAGGCATGTTGATGGCCGCGCTTCGCCTCAATGTTCCCGTGGTCTTTGTTTCTGGTGGCCCGATGGAAGCTGGAAAGGTTCAGTGGGGTGACACCACACGCTCAGTGGATTTGATCGACGCGATGATTGAAGCGGGCGATGATAAAAATTCAGATGAAGACATTGAGCGGATGGAGCGTGCAGCTTGCCCAACATGTGGCTCATGTTCTGGCATGTTCACTGCAAACTCGATGAACTGTCTCACTGAAGCGCTCGGACTTTCTTTGCCTGGCAATGGTTCCGTGCTCGCAACCCATGTCGATCGCAAAGAGTTGTTCTTGCGTGCTGGCCGCTTGATTGTGGACATCACAAAGCGCTACTACGAGCAAGATGACGAATCAGTACTTCCACGCTCTATTGCGACCTTTGATGCGTTCGAAAACGCGGTCGCTCTGGACATTGCCATGGGTGGATCGACAAACACCGTGCTACATCTTCTTGCTGCTGCTGTTGAAGCAGGCGTGCCATTCAAAATGGCCGACATTGATCGAATGTCACACAAGGTGCCAAATCTTTCCAAAGTGGCACCGGCTGTTCAGACAGTGCACATGGAAGACGTTCATCGTGCTGGCGGCGTGATGGCTCTCCTTGGTGAACTTGATCGCGCTGGTGTACTTCATACCGATCTGCCAACCATTCACGAACCAACGATGGCGATGGCGCTAGCGAAATGGGATGTCGCGCAAACAACAGACCCTGAAGTCCATAAGTTCTACAGCGCGGCTCCTGGTGGAGTGCCGACACAGGTAGCTTTCTCTCAAGATCGTCGTTATGAATCAGTTGACACTGATCGCTCCGGTGGTGTTATTCGCGATAAGGCACATGCCTTCTCCCAAGATGGCGGTTTGGCTGTGCTGTTTGGCAACCTTGCAGTTGACGGGTGCATCGTGAAGACCGCAGGGGTAGATGAAGAACTGTTGAGATTTTCTGGACCAGCTCGCATCTTCCACAGCCAAGATGAAGCAGTTGAAGGCATTCTGAATAACAAAATCGTTGCGGGTGATTGTGTGATTGTTCGCTATGAAGGCCCACGCGGAGGGCCGGGCATGCAGGAAATGCTCTACCCGACGTCGTTTATCAAGTCCAAGGGTCTAGGGAAATCCTGCGCACTGATCACTGATGGCCGCTTCTCAGGTGGCACATCAGGACTTTCGGTAGGTCACGTTTCGCCCGAAGCGGCCAGTGGGGGAGCAATCGCACTGGTTGAAGAGGGCGACACCATCGTCATCGATATTCCAGCTCGCCGGATCCATCTCGAAGTTTCCGATGAGGAACTTGCAATGCGTCGCGCAGCGATGGAAGCCAAGGGTACGGATGCCTACAAGCCGATTGGTCGCGATCGCGTGGTCTCACCAGCTCTGCAGGCATACGCAGCGATGGTGACCTCGGCTGACACGGGAGCAGTACGCGATGTCAGCCGCCTTGGCTAAGACACTTGCTTTTTATACCCCCTAGGGGTATATTTTATCTGTGAAGCAAATCGTCATCATTGGTGGAGTCGCTGGCGGCATGTCTGCGGCTACGCGGCTACGTCGTTTGGATCCAACTGCCTCGATCATTGTGATTGAACGAAGTGGGTACGTTTCCTATGCCAACTGTGGGCTGCCGTACTTCGTCGGTGGAGTGATCTCCGAGCGTCAGGATCTTCTACTCCAGACCCCAGAAAGCTTGCACGATCGCTTCCGACTTGATGTGCGCATTCTGAGTGAAGTAACGACTATCGATCGTGTTGCTAAGTGCGTCACGGTCAAGAATCTGGTTGACGGCAACTCTTATGACTTGGCTTACGACGCTCTGGTGCTGAGTCCAGGGGCTTCACCGATCGTGCCACCGCTTCCCGGCATCGAGCGTGCGCTGACCCTTCGCACGATCGAAGATGTCACGAAGATGGCTAATGCCGTCAATGCGAATCCAGATCACGCCGTAGTAATCGGTGGCGGCTTCATAGGTGTGGAAACTGCCGAGAACTTGGTGCATCGTGGAATAAGCACAACTCTGATTGAAGCGATGGATCAAGTACTTGCACCGCTTGATCCAGAAATGGCCCTTCCCGTTGCCGATGAATTGCGCAACCACGGTATTGATGTACGCCTTGGTTCTGGTCTAGCAGCGATTACCGACACCGGCGTTGAGTTAGCAAATGGGGAACGAATTGATGCAGACCTCATCATTTTGGCAATTGGCGTAAGACCAGACACCACCTTGGCAAAAGCAGCCGATGTTGAAGTGGGTCCTCGAGGCGGCATCGTTGTTGATGCATTCAACCGAACTTCAGACAAGTCGATTTACGCGATTGGCGATGCAGCGGAAAAGAGCGATGCACTTGATGGTGAAGCCGTCCTAGTTCCACTTGCAAACATCGCAAATCGTCAGGGGCGCGTCGTGGCTGATCACATCATGGAACGCAATGTGCGTGCTGTGCCAACGATCGGTACCGCAATTGTGAAGGTCTTCGATCTGGTCGTTGCAACAACTGGCTGGAATGAGAAGCGGCTCAAAGTCGCAGATCGGCCACGTGTAGTCATGCACTCACACCCAGGTTCACACGCGGGGTACTACCCAGGCGCAGAATCAATGATGTTGAAGTTGCTTATTGATCCAACAACCGGCCAGATTTTGGGTGCACAAGGCGTAGGGCGAGAAGGAGTAGATAAGCGCATTGACGTGATCGCCACAGCGATGCGCGCAGGTATTACGGCGCCAGAGCTCGCTGATCTCGAACTTGCCTACGCGCCACCGTTTGGTTCGGCGAAGGATCCAGTCAACATGCTCGGGTACATGGCCGACAACATCCTGAGTGGATTAACCACCACAGTGCAGTGGAGTGAGCTCGCTGACCGGGTCGCCAAGGGTGCCACCGTTATTGATGTGCGAAGTCAGCTCGAATTCCGGGGTGGCCATGTCCCAGGCGCATTGAATGTTCCAGTTGATGAACTCCGGGAGCGCTACGAGGAAATTCCACCTAGCGATGTCATCGTCTACTGCAAGGTTGGGCAGCGCGGCCACACGGCCACGACGCTCTTGGGGGAGCTCGGAATTCAAGCCTCAAATCTCGATGGGGGCTACGAAACCTGGTCACATTCGCCTGCTGCCAGAGGCTAGTTGTGATTCTGGAAGCGAGATTCACCCTTGTACTGTGGTGCTTGTTGAAGTCTTCAAATTGATTTACCCTGCGCAGAATGAACCTGCCTTTCAGACTGGGTGTTTCAACTGTGATAGGGCTTTTGGCACCTGTGACCTTGGTTGCTTGCAGTTCCGGTCCACATGAAATTACCCTGAACTTTCAAGCGAAGTCAGTAGATCGTGGGACGTTGGATCTGGGTGATAAGGGATCTTCGCGCGGTGATTTAGTGGCTGGCAATGGAGACCTTTTAGGTGAGGAAGGCCAGGTCATCGGTCATTTTGATGTGGTGTCGATAGTCGATCGCCTCATGACAGACTCAGATGGCCGTTTCCTTCAAGCGGAGTATGCATTTGGTCCCGAAGGGGTTGATTCCTTTGTCATTTTGGGTGCCGAGCAATTTGCCGTCAATGGGGGCCTACCTATCGTGAATCGGCCGGCGAGCTACGCCGTCGTCGGTGGTACAGGTGCCTATCGGGGGGCAAACGGTCAGTGTGATGTCTTCAGAAACGATGACCCCAAGAAATTCACCACGAGTGTGAGCTGCACATTGACGGTCACGAAATAGACCGTGGCTAGGCCAAATCAGTGGCCCGAGTCACCCCAAAGGGGGGTGACAGGGGCCTGTTACGGGAGTAAACTCTTGGTTATGTCAACGTCACTTGTAGTTATGAGGCGCGCCGCCTGAAGATTGGCCGGCGCGCTCCCTCCGCTACCCGCAAGGGTCGGGGGGTTTTCTTATGAGATCGACCTGACTGATTCAACCGAATCGACGAGAAGAAGGCAGTAATGAGCGAGCAGATCACGGGTGCACAGAGCCTCGTGCTGTCCCTAGAGGCGGCGGGAGTAACCGACGTCTTCGGCATTCCCGGTGGAGCAATCCTCCCGCTGTACGACCCTTTGATGGATTCCACTCAGATCCGTCACATTTTGGTGCGTCATGAACAAGGAGCTGGTCACGCTGCTGAAGGCTACGCAGCTGCCTGTGGCCGGGTTGGCGTATGCATGGCAACGAGTGGTCCAGGTGCGACCAACCTGGTAACCCCAATCGCTGATGCGCATATGGACTCGGTACCTATGGTTGCCATCACGGGACAGGTAGCAAGTTCCGCGATTGGTACAGATGCTTTCCAGGAAGCTGACATTCGTGGCATCACCATGCCGATCACTAAGCACAGTTTCCTGGTAACTAATCCCGATGACATTCCAAGAGCAGTTGCTGAGGCCTTTCACATTGCATCAACGGGTCGTCCAGGCCCAGTACTGGTTGACGTATCCAAAGATGCTCTTCAAGCATTGACGCAATTCAATTGGCCAACGTCTGTTGATCTGCCGGGTTATCACCCTGTTACGCGTCCTCATGCCAAGCAGGTGCGTGAAGCAGCCCGCTTGATCGTTGAAGCTAGCCAGCCAGTGTTATACGTCGGTGGCGGAGTTATTCGCGCGAATGCATCTGCTGCATTACTACGTTTGGCAGAGCTCACCGGGATTCCTGTGGTGACCACGTTAATGGCACGCGGAGCATTCCCTGACGACCACAAGCAGCATTTGGGTATGCCAGGTATGCACGGCTCCGTGGCGGCGGTGGGTGCGTTACAAAAGTCCGACCTGCTCATCACCCTGGGTGCGCGATTTGATGACCGCGTAACAGGAAAGCTATCGACCTTCGCACCGAATGCTGCTGTGATTCATGCAGATATCGATCCAGCTGAAATCGGTAAGAATCGATTCGCAGACGTGCCAATCGTGGGTGATCTGTCGGAGATTATTCCCGATCTTGTTGCTGCGATAGAAGTTGAATTCGCGAATAACAAACGTGGTGATTATGAAGGATGGTGGGCACAGCTCGACCGAATTCTTGATACCTATCCTGTCGGTTATGACTTCCCAACTGATGGCACATTGTCGCCCCAGTTTGTGATCGAACGCCTAGGCATCATTTCTGGCGATAACTCGATCTTTACTTCGGGCGTTGGTCAACATCAGATGTGGGCTGCTCAATTCATTAAGTACAACAAGCCAAATACGTGGTTGAACTCAGGCGGTTTGGGAACAATGGGTTACGCAGTTCCTGCAGCTATGGGTGCAAAAGTGGCCATGCCCGACAAGACCGTATGGGCCATTGATGGCGATGGTTGTTTCCAAATGACCAATCAAGAGTTGGTGACCTGCGCAATTAATGAAATACCCATCAAGGTTGCCTTGATTAACAACAGCAGCCTTGGCATGGTGCGCCAGTGGCAGACCTTGTTCTACAACGAGCGCTACTCGAATACCAACCTGGAATCGCACCGCATCCCTGACTTTGTGAAGTTAGCTGATGCGTATGGTTGCCATGGTCTTCGCTGCGAATCACAAGATCAGGTCGATGCAACCATCGAAAAGGCGATGAGCCTGAATGATGCGCCTGTAGTCATCGATTTTGTTGTGCACAAAGACGCCATGGTGTGGCCGATGGTTGCTGCAGGTGCGAGCAACGATGAAATTCAGTTCGCGCGATCAATAGCTCCAGAATGGGGAGGCGAGGAATAATGACTCGTCATACGCTTTCAGTGCTGGTACAAGATCAACCGGGTGTACTTGCTCGGGTCGCCAGTTTGTTCTCTCGTCGTGGATTCAACATTGAATCCTTGGCTGTGGGCCCAACCGAAGTGCCCGATGTTTCGCGCATGACCATCGTGGTGAATGTGGATGGTTCGCCACTTGAACAAGTGACCAAGCAGCTGAACAAGCTCATCAACGTGCTCAAGATCGTCGAGCTTGATCCAGCTGCCTCCGTTTCTCGCGAGATCATGCTGGTGAAGGTCAAGGCCGATGTTGATACCCGTAGTCGGGTAATCGAGGTCGTTCAACTGTTCAAGGCCAAGGTGGTTGATGTGGCGCCTGAGGCGCTGACCATCGAGATCACGGGCAATCCAGAGAAACTCACGGATTTCCTCAAGGTGATGGAGCCATTTGGCATCAAAGAATTGGTGAAGTCGGGCATGGTGGCCGTTGGCCGCGGTTCCCGCTCCATCTCAGATAGGTCCAGCCGCCCTGCGGATAAGTCAGGGGAGCGCACCGCGTAATCTGTGGAGCGCTTGAACGCATTTTTCACACAATCAAGGAGAACCTCCGGTGGCAGCAGAACTGTTCTATGACAAGGACGCCGACCTATCGATCATCCAGGGCCGCAAGGTTGCGGTGCTCGGTTTCGGTAGCCAGGGTCACGCCCACGCTATGTCCCTTCGTGACTCAGGCGTAGACGTACGCGTTGGCCTAGCCGAAGGCTCAAAAAGCCGTGCCAAGGCGGAAGAAGCTGGCTTGCGCGTCGTTGATCCATCAACCGCTGCTGATGAAGCTGACGTCATCATGGTGCTCGTGCCGGACCCAGTTCAGGCCAAGCTCTACAAGGAAGCAATCGAGCCAAACCTCAAGGCTGGCGATGCACTCTTCTTCGCACACGGTTTCAACATTCGTTTCGGTTTCATCAAACCACCTGCTGACGTCGATGTCGCCATGGTTGCGCCAAAGGGCCCAGGTCACTTGGTTCGCCGTGAGTACGCAGCAGGCCGTGGCGTTCCTGCCATCGTTGCTGTTGAGCAAGATGCAACTGGTAATGCCTGGCCATTGGCACTGAGCTATGCCAAGGCAATTGGTTCCCTTCGCGCGGGCGGCATCAAGACCACGTTCACCGAAGAAACCGAAACCGATCTCTTTGGTGAGCAAGCAGTGCTGTGTGGCGGTGCATCCCAGCTCGTCATGTACGGCTTCGAGGTGTTGACCGAAGCTGGATACCAGCCAGAGGTTGCTTACTTCGAGTGCTTGCATGAACTCAAGCTCATCGTTGACCTTATGTACGAAGGTGGCATTGCTAAGCAGCGTTGGAGCGTTTCGGACACCGCTGAGTACGGCGACTACGTTTCCGGTCCACGAGTGATCGATCCATCAGTGAAGGAAAACATGAAGGCTGTCCTCACTGACATCCAAAATGGCAACTTTGCGCAACGTTTCATGGACGACCAGCTTGCTGGTGGCCCAGAATTTAAGGCTCTTCGCGCCAAGGGTGAGAAGCACCCAATCGAAGCTGTCGGTCGTGAACTTCGCGGCTTGATGAGCTGGGTTGATAACCGTGGTGATGATTACGTCGAAGGCACGGCTGCTCGCTAAACCTCACGTCCATGAAAGGCCAGTCCGAATCCGGGCTGGCCTTTCATGCTTTCCTGTGGATAACAAAATGTAGGTACGCGCAGGAAAAGAAATACTTCATGTATGCACAAAGATTTCCTCGCCCTGTTACCGCTCCTAGCTATCTGGGCAACACTTGGCACACTCTTAGCGGCCATAGATATGCGCACGCATCGCCTTCCTAATCTCATCGTGTTCAGTGCTTATCCCTGCGTGCTCATCTCACTTTGGATTGCAGGGTTATCGATGGGTCAATGGCGGTGGGGGCAGGCTCTCATCGGTGCAGGTATTTGGTTGGCAGCCCTAGGTGTGGTCTGGTTCGTTACTGCAGGTAAGGCCATGGGTTTTGGTGATGTGAAACTTGCCCCGGTTTTGGGTCTCAGCCTTGGGTGGTGTGGCTGGGAAATCGCCACTTTTGGACTTTTCTGTGCCTGGTTCCTCGGCGGGATCGTTGCAGGTGGCCTCCTGCTGATTGGGCGAGCTCGCAGGTCATCGGCGATTGCCTTTGGGCCGTTTCTTATCGCCGGCTTCTGGGTTGCTCTCATTCTTGGGCCAGGGCTTGTTCGATGGGCAACAACGGCTAATTTGGTGTGATGCATGCCGCTGAGGCCGTGAAGTTGAAGCCTGCGGGACCTCGCTAGACTCAGTCAGTGACTAAACCACGTGTACTCATCGCCGAAGAACTTTCCCCAGCAACCGTTGAGGCCCTTGGCCCAGACTTTGAGATCGTGGAATGCGATGGCGCCGACCGCGCTGCCTTGCTTCCTGCGATTGCTGATGTAGACGCCATCTTGGTGCGCTCGGCAACTCAGATTGATGCTGAAGCCCTTGCTGCCGCCAAGAAGCTCAAGGTTGTTGCCCGTGCAGGTGTGGGCCTGGACAACGTCGATGTAAAAGCTGCAACTCAGGCCGGCGTCATGGTCGTCAATGCCCCAACTTCCAACATCGTGTCAGCTGCAGAGCTCGCAGTTGCTTTGTTGCTGGCTAGCGCTCGCAATATCGTGCCGGCGAACCTTGCGCTCACCAAGGGTGAGTGGAAGCGCTCGAAGTACAACGGCGTTGAACTCTCCGACAAGGTCGTTGGTGTTGTGGGTCTTGGCCGTATCGGCATCTTGGTCGCCCAGCGCTTGAGTGCCTTTGGTGTTCAGCTCATTGCTTATGACCCATACGTGCAGCCAGCTCGCGCTGCGCAGCTTGGCATCCGCATGGTCACCCTTGATGATCTGCTCACCGAGAGCGACTTCATCACGGTTCACCTTCCAAAGACACCAGAAACTATTGGCCTGATTGGTGACGCAGAACTTCACAAGGTCAAGCCAACCGTGCGCATCATCAACGCTGCTCGCGGTGGGATTGTGGATGAAAAAGCCCTCTACGAGGCCATCGTTGATGGTCGCGTTGCAGGTGCTGGTGTTGACGTGTATGCCAAAGAGCCTTGCACCGATTCACCACTCTTTAGCCTTGAGCAAGTAGTGGCTACCCCTCATCTAGGTGCTTCAACTGACGAAGCGCAGGAAAAGGCCGGTATCGCGGTTGCCCGTTCTGTGCGTTTGGCTCTTGCTGGTGAACTCGTGCCTGACGCTGTGAACGTCCAAGGTGGCCAAATGGCTGATCAGATCAAGCCGTTGGTTCCGCTGGCCGAACAACTCGGTCTTATTGCCTGCAGCCTTGCTGGCGATGCTGTTGAGCGCGTTGACGTTGAAGTCCTCGGCGATGTCATTGATCACGATGTTCGTGTACTTGAACTCAGTGCACTCAAGGGTGTCTTCCAGAACCTGGTACATGACCCAGTTTCCTTCGTCAATGCTCCCGTGCTTGCGGAGCAGCGCGGAGTTGAGGTTGCGCTCACCACGAACCGCGAAAGCGGTGACCATCGTTCGCTCGTACGCGTGCGTTTGACTTTGACCAATGGAAGCAAGGTTGAAGTTGCTGGCACCTCAACAGGTCCTCGCAACATCGGCAAACTTGTAGAGCTCGATGGTTACGACATCGACGTGGCAATCAGCGATCACTTAGCATTCCTTCGTTACCACGACAAGCCAGGTGTGGTTGGCGTTGTGGGTCGCGTGCTCGGCGAAGCCGGTGTCAACATCGCGAACATGCAGGTAGCTCGCAATGATTCAGGTCATGCACTCATCGTGTTGACACTGGATCAGCCAGCACCAGGTGCGACCTTGGAAGCCATCGTGAAAGAGATTGACGCGCACTCAGGTCGCGCTGTCAGCCTGATTTAAAGAATTCATACAGCAAGGGCCCAGAAGCATTCGCTTCTGGGCCCTTGCTTGTGTTTGTGGTTAACCTCGTACTGCGCGGTTGACGGCACTGACAATTGCCTTGAGAGAAGCGGTGGTGATTGATGGATCAATTCCCACGCCCCAAAGGGTTCTGCCATCAAGCGTGCATTCCAAGTAGGCAGCAGCTTTCGCATCGCCACCAGCACTCATTGCATGTTCTGCATAATCAAGCACGCGCACATCGACTCCGTAGCCATTGAGTGCTTCACAGAATGCGGCGATCGGCCCGTTACCAGTACCGGTAAGAGCTACTTCCTTGCCTTCATCGGTGATAACAACCTCAACTGTGGTGTCGCCATCGACTGCCGAGTCCTGCTTGACAGACTTCAAGGCGAAGCGGCCCCAAGGTGCTGCACGATCTGGCAAGTATTCCGCGGAGAAGATGCTCCACATTTCGTTTGGCGCAACCTCGCCACCTTCATCGTCGGTGACCTGCTGAACTACACGCGAAAATTCAATCTGCAAGCGACGTGGAAGTTCAAGCTTGTGCTCGGTGCGCATGATGTATGCAACGCCACCCTTACCTGACTGTGAGTTCACGCGAATCACAGCTTCGTAGGTGCGCCCGACGTCCTTTGGATCAATTGGCAGATAAGGAACTTCCCATCGATGCTGGTCAACGGAGATACCGAGTTCTGCAGCTTCCTTATCCATGGTGCGCAGGCCCTTGTTGATGGCATCTTGGTGTGAACCACTGAATGCGGTGTACACCAAGTCGCCACCATATGGATGACGCTCATGTACCGGAATCTGGTTGCAGTACTCAACCGTGCGTCGAATTTCATCGATATCACTGAAATTAATCTGCGGATCGACGCCTTGGGTCAGCATGTTTAAACCAAGGGTGACCAAGCACACGTTGCCCGTTCGCTCGCCATTGCCGAACAGGCAGCCTTCGATGCGGTCAGCACCGGCCATGTAACCCAATTCAGCGGCAGCAACCGCAGTGCCACGGTCGTTGTGTGGATGCAGCGACAAGATGATGGAGTCGCGGCGATTGAGATTGCGGCTCATCCACTCGATTGAGTCGGCATACAGATTCGGTGTGGTCATCTCCACCGTTGCTGGCAAGTTGATGATCATTTTGCGATCTGGAGTTGGCTCGAGTACGTCAGTCACGGCATTGCAGGCTTCCAATGCGAATTCGAGCTCGGTGCCGGTAAATGATTCAGGGGAGTACTCGAAGAAGATTTCGGTTTTGCCGACCATCTGCTCGGCATGCTTCTTCACTAATTGAGCGCCATGAACGGCAATCTCAACAATGCCCTCTTTATCCAGGCCAAACACGACCCTGCGCTGGAGCACGGAAGTGGAGTTATAGAAGTGCACGACCGCTTGCTTGGCACCATCGATAGATTCAAAGGTTCGTTCAATCAATGACTCACGGGCCTGCACCAGCACCTGAATAGTGACGTCATCAGGAATGTGGCCGTCTTCAATAAGCAGACGAACGAAATCGAAGTCAGTCTGGGAAGCCGAGGGGAAGCCCACTTCTATTTCCTTGTATCCCATCGAGACCAGCAATTTGAACATCCGAAGCTTGCGGTCTGGGGTCATTGGGTCAATGAGGGCTTGATTGCCGTCGCGGAGGTCGACAGCACACCAACGTGGGGCCTTGGTGATCTCAC
This sequence comes from Actinomycetota bacterium, assembly GCA_009699465.1. GTDB lineage: Bacteria > Actinomycetota > Actinomycetes > S36-B12 > S36-B12 > UBA11398. Next base: position 11,980 of record WLOE01000049.1, read on the forward strand.
GATCAGGCCAGGTGCGATTGGTGAGCGGGGTCGTGCGGAAAGGAACGTATCGGGCAAAGTTCATGCCTGATGGCTGTTGGCTTGCATCGTCTGCTTGAAAAGAAGTGGTACTCATCGCGGGCTCCTAGAAAATTTCGATTGGCCTACCGGCGAACGCGAATCCCGCGACGAGGGGCCGGTTGGTCAGGCCTCGCCGCGGCAGCGAAGGAGCAGTGCGCGCGTCATAGTGA